>JAJQFX010000152.1 GCA_021200895.1 Clostridiales bacterium
TTGCTACTTTTCTCGGCGGAGCGAGAAAAGTAGGCCCCGCCCTGGCAAGGGCAAATGCACTATTTCATTCTGGTATCCTTATCCAAGGAAAACAATCTTCCTAAATTGATGGCATTGCTTTTAGAGGGGAAATGTTCCAATCGCTTACCCGGAAAGCAGGTGGCAACGAAATAATCAGCCCCCGCCTCCCGCCAGGGAAAAGAAAAATCCCGCGCAACCCGTTGCCATCGGGCAAAAGCTTTGCTATAATAGGATAAATCTATACTTTTTACCCCGGGCGGAGGGAGGTCATCCGCCCGGCAGAGGATTGTTTTCAATGAAGTTTCAAAGTTGGAAGTTGAGCCAGCCGGATGGGGCGCTGGCGGCGCGGTTCCAGCGCATGGGGGTGTCGCCCCTGACAGCCCTGGTGCTGGCTGGCCGCGGATACGAGACGGAGGAGGATGTGCGCCAGTTCCTGCGTAAGGACGAGGGCCTCCTCCACAACAGTATGCAGATGCGGGGGATGCAATCGGCGGTGGCCCGCATCCGGCAGGCCCTGGCGCGGAAGGAGAGCATCTGTGTCTATGGCGACTATGATGTGGACGGCATCACCTCCACCTGCCTGTTGACCGCCTACCTGCGCAGCGAAGGGGGCAGCGTGCTGCCCTATGTGCCTAATCGGCTGAAGGAGGGCTACTCGCTGAACAAGGCGGCCCTGGAGCGGCTGAAGGAGCAGGGGGTCTCCCTGATCGTGACGGTGGACTGCGGCATCACCAACCTGAATGAAGCGGCCTACGCCGCTCAGCTGGGGCTTGATTTGGTGGTCACGGACCATCACGAGTGTCTGCCCCGGCTGCCCCGCTGCTGTGCGGTGGTGAACCCCCACCAGCCCATGTGTCCCTATCCCAACAAGGAGTTGGCCGGGGTGGGGGTGGCGCTGAAGCTGGTGATGGCCCTGGGGGGCCAGGAGCGGCAGCAGGCGCTGTTCCGGGAATACGCCGACCTGGCGGCCATCGGCACGGTGGCCGATGTGATGGAGCTGACCGGGGAGAACCGGGCCATCGTCAGCCTGGGCCTGGAGCATCTGCAAACCACCCGCCGCAAGGGGCTGGCCGCCCTCCTGCGGGAGGCCGGGCTGGAGGGCAAGCGCCTCACCGCCACCACCGTCAGCTTCTCCCTGGCCCCCAGGCTGAACGCCGCCGGGCGGATGGGATGCCCGAACCTGGCGGTAGAGTTACTGCTGACGGAGGATGAACAGGAGGCCGCGCTGCTGGCCCGGGAGCTGTGCGAGTTGAACCGGCAGCGGCAGGCGGTGGAACTGTCTATTTTCAACCACTGCCTCGCCCAGCTGAGCCCGCACACCGCCCCGCCGGAGGGCGCTATCATCCGGGCGGGGGAGCGTTGGCACCAGGGGGTGGTGGGCATCGTAGCCTCCCGCCTGGTGGAGCGGTACCATCTGCCCGTCTTTATGATTTGCATTGAGGACGGCAGGGGGAAGGGCTCCTGCCGCAGCGCTGGAGGCGTCAACCTGTTTGAGGCGCTGGAGAAATGCGCCGACCTGCTGGACACCTTCGGCGGCCATGAGCAGGCGGCGGGCTTCACCCTGCCGGAGGAGAACCTCCCGGCGTTCCGCCGCCGTATCCTGGAAATGATGGAGGAGGCCCCTCAGGACGAGGACGGGGAGCGCCAACTCCTTGTGGACGGGGTCATCCCGGACGCCCGGCTGCTGACCCTGGAGAATGTGGCCGCTCTGGAGGAGCTGGAGCCCTTCGGCAGCGGCAACCCCAAGCCCACCTTCCTGCTGGAGGGGGCCTGCGTCACCGGGGTTTTCGGCATCGGCGGCGGGAAGCACACCAGGGTGCAGTTTGCCCGGGACGGCGTACAGCTCAGCGCCATCTTCTTCTCCACCACCCCCCAGGAGGCAAACCTGCGGGTGGGCGCGGTGAAGGACGTGGCCTTTTACCCACAGGTCAACGAGTTCCGGGGCGTCCGCTCCGTTCAGCTGGTGCTGGCGGACCTCCGCCGCAGCTGCACGCCGGAGCAGCGGGAGTTACAACTCTACCGCCGGTTCCACAGCGGACGGACGCTGACCCGGCGGGAGGCGGAGTATCTGCTGCCCCAGCGCCAGGACTTCGTGGTGGTATGGCGGCTGATTTGCAAGGAGTGCGGCCAGGCCCCCCTGGAGGATCAGGCGGGAGAGTTCCTCCTGCGCCTCACCCGGAAGCAGGGGCCGCAGGCCCAGATGTCCCGGACGCTGCTGTGCCTGGAGGTGTTCCGGGAGCGGGGGCTGATTGACTTGAGGGTAAAGGAGGAGCATTTATACATCGCGCTGCGCCCGGTAGCGGAAAAGGTAGACCTGGAGAGTAGCGAAGCGATGAAGCGGCTGCGGCGCAACCTGAAATAGCGCAGCCTGTCATGGGGCCGCCGGGGGGAGAGCGGCGGCCCCAACGGAATTGAGGGAGGAGAAGCATATGGATCCTATTCTGGAAATGTATCAGACGCTGGAGGAAAAAGTGCTGGCCTATAATCCCAACCTGGACAGAGACGCCCTGTACAAGGCGTTCCAGTACGCGGATAAGGCCCACGCCTCCCAGGCGCGGAGGGACGGCACCCCCTTCGTCACCCACCCCATTCAGGTGGCCATGATTCTGGCGGACTTCAAGATGGATTTGGAGAGCCTGGAGGCCGCCCTGCTCCACGACTGCATTGAGGACACCGGCTCCACCTATGAGGAAATCGCCCAGCTGTTCGGCACGCCGGTGGCCGACCTGGTGGAGGGTGTCACCAAGCTGACCCGGCTGCAATACGCCACCCTGGAAGAGAAGCAGATGGAGAACCTCCGGAAAATGCTCATGGCCATGAGCAAGGACATCCGGGTGATTTTGGTGAAGCTGTGTGACCGGCTCCACAATATGCGCACCATGCAGTACCAGACCCCCAAGAAGCAGCGGGAGAAGAGCCTGGAAACCATGGAGATCTACGCCCCCATCGCCCACCGGCTGGGTATGCAGCGGCTGAAATGGGAGTTGGAGGACTTATCCCTGAAATACCTGGATCCGGTGGGCTATGCGGACATCGAGCAGCAGCTGGCTGCCCGGGCCAACCGCAACCAGGAGTTCCTGAACAATATGCAGTCCAAAATCAAGGCCCGGATGGACGCGGAGGGCATCGCGTGTACCATCACCGGCCGCATCAAGCACACCTATTCCATCTACCGGAAGATGTACACCCAGCACAAGACCCTGGATGAGATTTTCGACCTGTACGCGTTGCGCATCGTTGTCGATACCGTGGCGGACTGCTACAATGCCCTGGGCCACGTCCACGACCTGTTCAACCCGGTGCCGGGGCGGTTCAAGGACTATATCTCCACCCCCAAGCCCAATATGTACCAGAGCCTCCACACCACCGTCATCGGGCGGGAGGGCATCCCCTTTGAGGTGCAGATCCGCACCTGGGAGATGCACGAGACAGCGGAATACGGCATCGCCGCCCACTGGAAGTATAAACAGGGCTACGCCGGAGCCGCCGTGGAGAATGAGAAGGCTTACGAATGGGTGCGCCGCCTGCTGGAGAGCCAGGAGACCACCGAGGCGGAGGAGTTCGTCAAGAGCCTGAAGGTGGATTTGTTCTCTGACGAGGTGTTCGTCTTTACCCCCAAGGGGGAGGTGAAGGGCCTTCCCGCTGGCTCCACCCCCATCGACTTTGCCTACAGCATCCACTCCGCCGTGGGCAACAGCATGATTGGCGCCAAGGTCAACGGGCGCATCGTCCCCTATGAGACGGTGCTGAACAATGGCGACATCTGCGAGATACTCACCAGCAAGTCTGCCAAAGGCCCCAGCCGGGACTGGATGAACATCTGCAAGAGCAACGAGGCCCGGAACAAGATCCGCCAGTGGTTCAAGAAGGAGCGCCGCCAGGAGAACATCGTCACAGGCCGTGCCTCCTTTGAGGCGGAGCTGAAACGGGCGGGCCTTACCGTGGCGGAGATCGCCGCCGACGATGTGCTGCCCCGCATCCTGAAGAAGGTGCAGTACGGCAGCCTGGACGATATGTACGCCGCCATCGGCTACGGCGGCACCACCGCCATAAAGATGGTGAACCGCGTCCGGGGCGAGATGAGCAGCATCCTCAAGGAGCGGAAGGAGCAGGCCGCCGCCCTGGAGTTGGCCAGCCAGATGGAGCGGCAGGAAGAGAGTATGCACGTCAAGACCTCCCTGCCGGAACTGCCCGGCAAGCGGGAGGAGAAGCGTATCGCCCACTCCGCCAACGGCATCATCGTGGAAGGGGTGGGGAACTGCCTGGTGAAGTTCGCCAAGTGCTGCGCCCCGGTGCCGGGGGACCCGGTGGTGGGCTTCATTACCAAGGGCTACGGCATCTCCGTTCACCGGCAGGACTGCCCCAACGCGGACCCCGCCCGGCGCAGGCCGGAGGAGAAGGACCGTTGGATTCCTGTCACCTGGAGCGGCGGCAATCAGGATTTGTTCCGCACCACCCTGACCATCACCGCCAAAGACCGGCCCAACCTGTTCCTGGACATCGCCGCTGCCCTGTCCGCCGCCAAGGTGCGGGTGGACAGCCTGTCCGCCAAGGGCACGCCGGACGGCTACGCCACCGTCAGCGCCCTGGTGAACGTCCATGACCGGTACGAGCTGGACGTGGTGGTGCGCAAGTTGAAAGGCGTGCGGGACGTGATGGAAGTGGAGCGGGTCCACGGATAAGGAGAGAACCCTATGCGAGCAGTATTGACCCGTGTGACCTCCGCCAGCGTCGCCATCCAAGGGCAGGTCGTTGGCCAAATTAGCCGGGGCTACCTCATCCTGCTGGGGGTCGGCCCGGAGGATACCCCCGCGGAGGCCGCCCGGCTGGCGGAGAAAATCGCCAACCTCCGCATCTTCAACGATGAAAACGGCAAAATGAACCTGAACCTGGCCACGGTGGGCGGGGAGATTCTGGTGGTGAGCCAGTTCACCCTGTACGCCGACCTCCGCTCCCGCCGCCCCGGCTTCTCCCATGCGGCGAAGCCGGAGCAGGCCGTCCCCCTGTACGAACTTTTCATGGAGGAACTGCGGAGCCGCGGCTTCCATGTGGAGCATGGGGCGTTCGGCGCGGAGATGGAAGTGGCCAGCGTCAACGACGGCCCCGTCACCCTCTTGTACGACACCGACCAGTGACCGCCGCCCCACCGGAGCGGCACGGAAAGGAGCCCTGCCATGTTTGTAGACGGCATCACCGTTGGCCCTGTGGCCACCAACTGTTACCTGCTGGGGGACGAGGCCACGAAGCGCTGTGCCCTCATCGACCCCGGCGCGCAGGCGCCGGACATCCTTCAAATGGCCCGGGAGGACGGCTATACGCCGGCCATGATTCTCCTGACCCACGGCCACTTCGACCATGTGGACGGGGTGCGGGAGGTGCTGAACCTGCTGGGCAGCCTGCCGGTCTACCTCCACCCCGCCGACTACCCCTATGCCCCGGCGGGGCCCTGGTCGCCCAGGGGCCTGGGGGAGCTGGAGGGCATCCACCTGTACCGGGAGGGGGACACGGTGACGCTGGACGGCCTGACGATTCATGTGCTGGAGACGCCGGGCCACACGGCGGGCAGCGTCACCCTCCAGGTGGAGGACGCCCTGTTCACCGGGGACACCCTGTTCTCCGGCTCCTGCGGCCGTACCGACTTTGAGACCAGCTCCCAGGCGGATATGCTCCGCTCCCTGGCCCGGCTGGCCCGGCTGGAGGGGGACTACAAGGTCTACCCCGGCCACGAGGGGGTCAGCACCCTGGCGCGGGAGCGGCAGGGGAACCCCTTCCTGCGGTATGCGGTGGAGCATTGCTGAGGAAAAGCAGTTTTCTACAGTAAGAATTTCCTTCTGTTTTTCTGAGGAAAGGGACGTTCCCGGACAGAAAAACAGATTAGCACGACCAAAGGGCAATAAAATTGCTCGTTCCGCCCGCCCTCGGCAGGGCGGAACGGCAATCGTCTCCAGCCGCCATGGGCGGCAGTCTCACCAGTGAGAAGCCACATCGTCTGTTGTCTGCGCTGCCACGGAGCAGTAGGGACAAGGCGCTAGCCGCCAGTGGGATAGGGGGAGGGTTCTTAGGGAGGGGC
>JAJQFX010000143.1 GCA_021200895.1 Clostridiales bacterium
GTTCAAAACCTCCCCTTCCCATCCGCCAAAATCCCCTCCAAACCCCCGCGTGCCCGTCCTGTTTTCCACAAACGAGGCGGGATTTGTGTTTTTCTTCATCTTTCAGGTGAGTTTAAGATTGCCTGCGTATGCTTATACTGTAACAACGACAGGCGGCCCCATACCCCGCCCTGAAGGAGGAACATAAATGATTGAACTGAAAAACCTGGTCAAACGCTACGGCGACCACCTTGCGGTGGACCACCTGAATTTGACCATCGAGGACGGGAAAATCTACGGTTTTCTCGGCCCCAACGGCGCGGGGAAATCCACCACCATGAATATGATGACCGGCTACCTCTCCGCCACGGAGGGGGACATCATCGTCAACGGCCACAACGTGCTTGAGGAGCCGGAGGAGGCGAAAAGCTGCATCGGCTACCTGCCGGAGCAGCCGCCCCTGTACATGGATATGGCCGTGGGCGAATATCTCCGGTTCTGCGCGGAGCTGAAAAAGGTGCCCAAGGAGCAGCGTGCGGCCCAGGTGGAACAGGTGGAGGAGATGGCCCGGCTCACCGACGTATCCGGCCGCCTCATCAAGAACCTGTCCAAGGGCTACCGCCAGCGTGTGGGGCTGGCCCAGGCCATTCTGGGCTTCCCTCCCATCATCATTCTGGACGAACCCACGGTGGGCCTGGATCCCAAGCAAATCATCGAAATTCGCGACCTGATTCGCCAGCTCAGCAAGGAGCATACCGTTATCCTCTCCTCCCACATCCTCAGCGAGGTGCAGGAGATCTGCGATGAAATCATTATCATCTCCCACGGCCGCCTGGTGGCCAATGACTCCGCCGACCATCTGGAGGAGCATCTGCGGGGCGCTTCCAGGCTGAATCTGGTGGTGAAGGGCGGCGCGGAGGACGTCACCGCCGCCCTGTCCGCCGTGGCGGGGGTGCGCTCCGTCCAGGCCAAGGCCGGGGAGGACGGCGCCTGCACCGTCACCCTGGAGCAGGCCCAGGGGGCCGACCCCCGGGAGGCCATCTTCTACGCCCTGGCCGACGCCCGCCTGCCTATCCTGGAGATGAAGCAGACCCAGGCCAGCCTGGAGAAGGTGTTCCTGGAGCTGACGGACGACGCCCCCGCTCCGGAGAAGAAGCGCCGCCTGCGCCGCCGCCGTCCCGCCGCACAGGAGGCGGAGGAAGCCGCCCTGGACGCGCCGGAGGAGCCCGCCACCTCGGAGGAAAACCCCCATACCGCCGCCCTGGATGAGGGGGCGGAGCCGGAGTTTGACGACCTGTACGAGGTCACGCTGCCGGAGGACGCCGATTCCGAAGCGCCTCAGGAAGCCTCTGCGGAACCGGCAGAGGAAGAGAAGGAGGATGCACAATGAAAGCAATTTACCGGAGGGAGCTGGCCTCCTTCGCCAACGGCATGATAGGCAGCATCTGTGTTGCCTTTATGCTGGCCTGCGTGGGCCTGTACTTCATGGCCTACAACCTGCTGAACGGCTATCCCAGCTTTGCCATATCCCTGTACTACGCCCTGTTCCTGTTCATCATCGCCATCCCGCTGCTGTGTATGCGGGTGATGAGCGAGGAGCGGCATAACCGCACCGACCAGCTGCTCCTGACCAGCCCCGTCACTGTCACCGGCATGGTGCTGGGCAAGTTCTTTGCGGTGCTGACCGTGTTCGCCATCCCCTGCGTGCTGTTCGCCTTCTGCCCGCTGATTATGAAGCTGGCCGCCGGCAGCTCCGGCGAGGTGTACTACCTGACGGACTATTGCACCCTGCTGTGCTTCTTCGTGCTGGGCGCGGCCTACATCTCCATCGGTATGCTGATTTCCGCCTCCACCGAGAGCCAGGTCATCGCCGCCGTGGGCACCTTCGGCATCCTGCTGGTGTTGCACCTGTGGGACTCCATCGTCTCCTTCCTGCCCACCACCGCCTCCGGCTCCTTCATCCTGCTGCTCATCGTCTCCATCGCCATCGGCCTGCTGCTGGACAGCCTGACCTCCGCTCACGCCCTGTCCGCCGGGGTAGGCGGCGGCCTGGCGGTCATCACCGTAGCCTGCTACCTGGTGGACAGCAGCTGGTTCGAGAGCCTGGTGCCCAATGTGCTGTCCGCCTTCTCCTTCACAGGGGTGCTGCTGAACTTCGCGGAGTATCAGGTGTTTGACCTGCCCGGCGTGCTGATGCTGCTGTCCGTCACCGCGCTGATGCTCTTCCTGACCGTTCAGGTCATTCAGAGACGCCGCTGGCACTAAAAGGAGGGGAATCAACTATGTCTGAGAAAACCAAAAAGGCCCGCAAGACCAAGGCCCCTGCCCAGCGGAAGGCCCTTTCCGCCAACCGGAAGAACGGCCTGTTCTCCGCGGGGATGATTGCCCTGGTGGTGGCCATCGTCATTATCTTCAATATCGCCATCGCCCAGCTGCCCACCGCCTATACCCAGCTGGACATCTCCAACACCCAAATCTACTCCATGTCCGACACCACGCTGGACTATATGGAGAGCCTGGACACCGACATCCAGCTGCTGGTGCTGGCCAGCGAGGACGATACCGACACCCGCATCGCCACCTTCCTGCGGAAGTTCGCCGCCCTCAGCGACCATGTCACCGTCTCCTATCAGGACCCCACCGAGTACCCCTCCCTGCTGACGGAGTATGACTGCGACGCGGACTCCATCATGGTGATTTGCGAGGAAACCGGCAACCAGACCAACGTCACCTTTGACGATATTCTGGTGCTGGACTGGTACTCCTATTACTACTACGGTACCACCTCCTACAGCGAGTTTGACGGCGAGGGCCAGCCGGTCTCCGCCATCGACCAGGTGGTGTCCGACAGCAGCTACACCATCTACCTGACCACCAACCACGGGGAGAGCGACCTGGGCAGCGAAGTCACCGACCTCCTGACTAAGAGCCACTTCGCCACTGCCGAGGTCAGCCTGCTGATGGAGGACTTCCCGGAGGACTGCGACGTGCTGATGATTAACCAGCCCACCAGCGACATCACCACTGAGGAGTTGGCGACCATCCGCTCCTATCTGGCCGAGGGCGGACAGGTGGAGTTGATTCTGGCCCCGGAGGACTTTGACCATCCCAACCTGGACGCCCTGATGGCGGACTATGGCCTGGAGATGGTGGACGGCTATGTGGGCGACGAGAGCCGCTATATGGCCGCCGCCCAGAGCTACTTCGTATTCTTCCCGGAACTGGACACCTCCTCTGACGCGGCGGACGGCCTCAGCAGCGACAGCCTGGTGCTGATTTACGGCGGCTACAACGGTTATCCCCTGGGCCTGACCACCACCGGCCTGGAGGACGATTCCATCGACCTGGATACCTTCCTGACCACCTCGGAATACGGCATCGCCGTGGTGGACGAAAGCAACTACACCGAGGGCGAGTACGTCCTGGCCGCCACCGCCACCCAGACCATCACCGTGGAGACGGAGGATGAGGACGAGGATGCTGAGACTTCCGACGCCGACGCCGAGACCTCCGACACGGAAGCCGAGGATGAGAACGACGACGCGGACGACAGCGCCGCCTCCTCCGACCTGGAGGCCGAGGAGGACGCGGAGGAAGAGGACGAGGAAATCACCAGCCGCTTCACCGTCTACTCCTGCGCCGTGATGCTGGACGATGACATCAACGCCTCCTATGGCGACTCCATCGTGAACCTCCAGGTGTTTATGAACAACCTGACCGCCGGCTTTGAGGAGGTCAGCACCATCTCCATCGCCTCCAAGAGCCTGGAAGTGACCTATAACACCTCCTCCAACGCGGGGATGTGGAGCCTGCTGTATGTGGCGGTGCTGCCGCTGGTCTGCGTGGTGCTGGGCTTCCTCCGCTGGATGAAGCGGCGGAAGCTGTAAGCGGGGTGATTCCATGAGCAAAAAGAAGCAGAAGCAGCTGATTGGGGGTCATCATCGCTCTGGCTGTGGTGGTCATCCTGCTGTTGGCGGTGACGATAGGCAACGTCATTGCGGAGAACGCCGAAGCCGCGGCGGAGGAAGCCGCCAAAATCTATGTGGAGACGGTGGATTCCCCCACGGCCCTGACCTTTGAAAGCCCCACCACCGAGGCCCTGTCCTTCACCGAGACGGAGGACGAAACCTGGACTTATGACGGCGATGCGGACTTCGACCTGGACGACAGCACAATTTCCTCCATCGTCTCCGCCCTGGAGGAGCTGGAGGCCACCTATTCCTTCACCGCCGCCGAGGAACTGTCCTCCTACGGCCTGGAGGAGCCGGATTACACCCTGACCGTCACCGACGGCGATGGCAACTCCGCCACCCTGTATATCGGTACCACCTCCGCCGACGGCGACTATTACGCCATGCTGGAGGGGGACGATGAGACGATTTACACTATCGACAGCACCCTGGCCTCCGCCATGGAGGTCACCCTGTACGACATGGCGAACCTGCCCAGCTGGCCCGACCTGGATGAGGAGAACGTCTCCACCTTCTCCGTCACCGGGGACACGGAGACCACCGTCACCGTGGCCTCCGCCACCGTGGAGGTGGAGAGTGACGACGGCGACGCCTCCAGCGGCGTGGAGCCGGAGGTCACCACCGAGTACTACTGGATGCTGGACGGCGAGGACATCACGGAGGACGCCTTCTGTGACGAATTGACCACCGACCTGGACGGTGTATCCTTCACCGCCCTGGCGGCCTTCAAGCCGGACAGCGACGCCCTGGCCGAATACGGCCTGGACGCCCCCATCGAGGTCTACGTCAGCTATGAGAGCGACGACGGGGAGAAGGTCACTGTCACCCTGTCCATCGGGGCCTACAGCGAGGACGACGACGCCTATTACTGCATCCTGAACGGCGACACCACCTGTGTCTACCTCTGCGACAGCGATGATGTGGACAGCTTCGTCCTCTGCGCCGCCCAGGGCTACGCCCAGGCCCAGGCCGACGCGGAAGCCGCCGAGGAGGCGGAGGAGGAGTAAGGCTCCCACGAATTTTGAATCCCACCTGTGATAAAACACGGTTTTATCACAGGTGGGATTTGGTTTTTGAGGGGGGCGAGGCCCCGAACCCCCTCCCTAAGCCGCCCACTTTTGCTGCTTATCTCGGCGGAGCGAGAAAGGGGCCCGCCCGGAGGGCAAGTCGTTGTTCTTTGAAAGAACCATATCTGAGGAGGCTATGCCCCGGCAAGGGCAAAACGTTATTCCTTTATCCATCCTTGTCTAAGGAACGCCCCGTTAGAAACCCCTCCACCGCTTCGCGGTTCCCCTCCCCCTTCGGGGGAGGCAAGAGGTTGTGAAAAATGCTACGTCAATGCCTCCGCCGTCAAGCGGCATTTCCGGTGCTTTGCACCTCCCTACCCTGAAAAGGGAGCCGTCAGCAAAGCTGACTGAGGGGTGGACAAACCGGACAACACCGTTCCAGCGAACCATGTCTAAAAAGGTCATACCCTGGCAAGGAAAAACACTTTATGCTCCTCCGGGAACTTTCTCTAAAGAGGGCCGCCCGGCCGGGCGCACACTGTGCGCCCCCTGCTGGCTGAACGAAACGCGGCCCCTTGCTAAGGCCGCACGGCAAAAAACGCCGCTGGCGGTTTTCCGCCAGCGGCGTTTCTCACGCTTTGGTTCTTCTATTTTGCTCAGTTCTATGAGCTGCTTTCGCTATTGATTCGTAGTGCCTGACTAACAGCTAGTAGCTAACGGCTAACAGCTAACAGCTAACAGCTAACAGCTTCCAATCAGTAGCACACGCCCTGGGCCAGCATGGCGTCAGCGACCTTCAGGAAGCCAGCGATGTTGGCACCAGCCTGGATGTCGCCGGGCATACCGTACTTCTCGGCGGCGTCGGCGCAGGAGGCGTAGATGGACTCCATGATGCCCTGGAGCTTGGAATCGACCTCCTCGAAGGTCCAGCTCAGGCGCTCGGAGTTCTGGCTCATCTCCAGACCGGAGGTGGCCACGCCGCCGGCGTTGGAAGCCTTGCCGGGGCTGTACAGCAGGCCGTTGCCCTTGATGAC
>JAJQFX010000135.1 GCA_021200895.1 Clostridiales bacterium
AAGGCGCCCGCATTGTTCCAGGTGGGGGTAGCGGTCAAATCCTTCACGAAGGTGTCGGCAGTCTTGCCGGAGGGGTTGACGGTTCCGTTCAGAATCTCGCCCAGAGCGGTGAAGCCGGACACGCCAGCGCCGGGGGCCAGGATGACCGCGCTGATGGAATCATACTCGTCCACCCAGCCCAGTTCCATGGTGTTGTTGGCGTTGACAACAATGATAACATTGTCAAAGTTGGAGCAGACCAGCTCCACCATGGCTTCCTCGGTGTTGGACAGCTCCAGATAGTGCTCGCCCTCGTCGAAGTCGTCATAGTCGCCATTGTTGGTGTAGGAAGCGTTGGTGTAGCCGTAGCTGTCCGGCACGACGGAAACATCGCCGGCGATGTTGTAGGTGCCGTGGATGACGGCGTTCATGTCGGTGGGCAGGTCAGCGCCCTCGCCGCCGGAGCGGCCAATGACGATGACAGCGGTGTCGGAGAAGCTGGTGGCTTCCTCCATGATTTCGTCGGTGTAGTAGTCAGCAGTCGGTTCGGGAAGCGTCCAGTCCTGCGTAGACATACCGACCTCAGGCCGTTCGGCGCAGTAGTCGGTGTACATCTGGGTCAGGGTGTCATTGGTGGTATAACCGGCGTCAGCCAGCGCCTGGAGAATGCTGACGTTGCCAGCCGTGCTGGAGGAGCCGGAACCGGTGCCACCATAGATGGGGTTGGTGGAAGCCCAGCCAAAGACGTTCAGGTTGGTGGTGTCAGAGGACAGGGGGAGCAGCCCGTCGTTCTTCACCAGAACCATACCTTCTTCGCCCAGCTCCTGCACGATGGCGGTGCTGGCTTCCACGGTTTCATCGGACAGCTCCACGCCGCCGCCATTCAGGACAACGGACACGTTGCTGTACAGGGGGCCGTAGCAGATCAGGTTGGCAATCAGGACCACGGCCAGGCCAAAGGCGACACCGGCAGTCCAGCGCACCACATGGCGGGTGCCCTTCTTCACGACGAAGTGCGCCACGACCATCACCACGATCATCACGACCAACAGGATCAGGATAGCATAGATGTAGCTGCCGCAGAGTTCCACATAGGACTGAACATCCGCCGCGCTGACGCCCATGCCACTCAAAATCGGGGTGAGCAGTGAGACAATGAGATTTAGCATTTTGTGTATTTCCTCCTTAATAACATTCTGCTGCCGAATGCCAGAAAAGCGGCAGCGCCCTGCGGCAGCGGAGCAGGGTCTGCCATAGGGGACCGCAGAGGCTTCCCTTCCCTGCGGCCCGTGACTCGCCGCGGAGTGCTTCCCTTCCCCCGCAGCTTGTAACCGCTATTATAGCAGATTGTTTTGTGAAAATGGGCAATGCGGCACAACTTGCAAATATTTGGCACAAACTGCAAAACATATTGTGCAGAATGTGAAAAAAGAGCGCCTGCTTTTTGTTGAAATCGTCAAAAGCAGGCGCTCAAATAATGAACAGATTATGAATTGGCCCCCTGGGGCAGGGGGATGAGCAGCTTCAGGCAGAAGCTGCTTTGCTCCACCTCCACGGAGCAGGAGCCGCGATATTTCTCGGCGGCGGCGCGGATGCTCTTCACCCCGTAGCCGTGGAAGGCCCGGTCGCCCTTGGTGGTCTGGGGGATGCCGTCCTCAAAGTCCAGCGTCCCCTCAAAGAAGTTGGCGATGTGAATCAGCACGAACTGCTTCTGCTGGGACACGGAGAGGCGGATGGCCCGCCGCTCGTAGTCCGGCAGGGTCTGCTCGTACTGGATGGCGTTGTCCAGGGCGTTGCCGAAGATGGAGCAGATGTCCATGGTATCCATAAAGTCCAGGAGGTGGCCGTCGGCCACGCAGGTGATGGCGATATGGTTCTCCTGGCACTGGAGGGTCTTGCCGGTGAGGATGGTGTCCAGCACGCCGTTGCCCGTCTTGTTCTGGGCTTCATAGCTGCGGATGTCCTCCTCCATCTGATCCAGGTAGGCGCTGCGGGCCGCCGCGTCCGGCTCCTGCCGGAGGACAGTGATTTGATGCTTCAAATCGTGGTACTTCCGGTTCACCAGCTCAATGCTCTCCTTGGACTGGCAATACTGTGCGTACTGGCTTTGCAGGAGGGTGTTCAGCGTCTCCACCTCGTACCTGGCCCGGAGGCTGGCCCGCTGAATGTGGAAGGCGTAGAGCAGCGCCACCCCGCTCAAATCCACCAGGGTGCGGATGCTGTGAATGTCCGACACCACGGTGCTGCTAAAGGGGGTGTTGCCATAGTAGAAGCTCAGGTTGCTGACGGCAAACACCGCCACGCCGATGATGGCGGCGGGGAACAGCTCCCGCCAGTTGATTTGGTCGTCATGGCTGCCGGTGAGCCAGTACTTCTCCAGATACCAGATGAAGCCGAACACCGCGCTGTAAACCACAACTGTGTACAGAATCTCCAGCGACAGCACCTCTTCCTCCTGGTTGCCGACGTTGTAGCAATACAGCTGCCACGCCAGGGAAGCGGCCAACTCCGCCAGCAGGAAGGCCCGGACGCAGTAATACCCCGCCGTGATAGGGCGGATGTCGCAGCTGAGGTAGATGAACAGCATCATCAGCCCGATGGCCACCAGCATACAGGGCACCCACAGCCACAGGAGCACCACCTCTGTCAGTTCCATAAACAAAACCTGGAGGCACAGCATCCCCACTGCCAGCAGCCAGCGCCTGCCCCTAGTCAGGTTCGTCCTGCACTGGCTGATATAGACCATGCAGGCCAGCCACTCCGCCAGCGCGGTACACCACCGGGGGATGTCGGTTATGGTCGTTACCGTTTCCACGTCCATGGTCACATCGCGCCCCCCCACATAGGCGGCCAGCGCCGTCATAAAGTCGTTCCGGCGGCCCCGGCTCACCACCAGGGGCGTACCCTCCACCATGGCCTCGTTCTCGCGAATGCTGTCAACGTGTTCCAGGTTCACCAGGTAGCACTTGTTGCAGCGGAAGAAGGGATAGTCCGCCAGCAGCGTCTCCGCCGACTTCATGGTGCCCCGGGTGGTGTAGACCCCGCCGGAGGTGTGAAACAGCAGGTCGTGCTTCTGGCTCTCCACATAATAAATCTGCATCACGTCCAGCTTCTGCACGCCGCCTCTGACCTGGAGGGTGATATAATGCCGCTCCCGCCTGCCAAGCCGCTGGATGGCCCGATCCAGCCGCTGGGCAAAGGCGAAGTAGGACACCGGCTTGAGCACATAGTCCAGCGCGTCCACCGCATAGCCCCGGATGGCGTACTGGGGCATATTGGTGATAAAAATGAGGATCACCGCAGGGTCGATTTCCCGCAGCCGCTCCGCCGTGGTCATACCGTCCAGGAAGCGCATCTGCACGTCCATCAGCACAATGTCAAAGGGGGTTTGATAGTGCTCCAGAAATTCATCCCCGTCGGGGAAGTCCACCGCTTCCACCTCCACCTGCCGCTCCTCCGCGTACTGGGTGAGGTACTGATGGAACTGCTCCAGCTGCTCCACCTCGTCATCCACCAATGCAATCCGAATCAAGCGATTACCTTCCTTCTGTCCAGAATCTCCCTGTTTAAAATTATAGAAAAGAACGGTCAAAATTGCAAGAGAAGAATGAAAAAAAGCAAAACTTTTTCCGGGTTTCCGCACAATGCGCCCTGCGGACGGTGCGCCCCGCTTTCGCGGAAAAGGGCTTGCGACCCGGCGTCCATTTATGCTATACTGAAGGCAGGAAAACAGCGGCGCTGCCGCCCAGCGAAGATGGAGGTATCACCATGCAGTCAACGGTTTACTTTACGAAAGAGATTACGCCTCAGCGCATCATTGACCTGTACGAGCTTCTGTCCCGGCCCCTGCCGGGGAACGTCGCCGTCAAGCTCCACTCCGGAGAGGTGGGGAACCAGAACTTTATCCGTCCCCCCTTTTACAAGCCCATCATCGACCATGTGGGTGGCACCATCGTGGAGTGCAACACTGCCTACGAGGGCAAGCGCAACACCACCCAGGCCCACTGGGAGACCATGAAACTCCACGGCTGGACGGACATCGCCCCGGTGGACATCATGGACGAGGACGGCGAGCTCGTCCTGGACATCCCGGAGGGCAAGCGCATCCGGAAGAACTATGTGGGCAAGAACCTGGCAAAGTATGACTCCATGCTGGTGCTGTCCCACTTCAAGGGGCACCCCATGGGGGGCTTCGGCGGGGCGCTGAAGAACATCTCCATCGGCATCGCCTCCTCCCACGGCAAGGCCTATATCCACGGGGCCGGTGTGGAGGAGGAGATTTGGACTGCCGACCACGACTCCTTCCTGGAGTCCATGGCAGACGCCGCCTGCTCCATCGTCCACCACTTTGGCAGCAACATCCTGTTCATCAACACCATGTGCAATATGTCGGTGGACTGTGATTGCTGCGCCGTGGCGGAGGACCCCGCCATGGCGGACATCGGCACCCTGGCCTCCACCGACCCCATCGCCCTGGACCAGGCCTGCCTGGATTTGGTGTACGCCTCCGACGACCCGGGGCGGGATCACCTGCTGGAGCGCATTGAGAGCCGCAACGGCATCCACACTGTAGAGGCCGCCGCAGCCCTGGGCTTTGGCAACCGGGCATACAAGCTGGTCAACATCGACTGAGCCAATGAACTTGCCAGCCGCCTGTGGCGGCTGGCAGACCCGTTCCCGCGTTGCTGCCTGGGGCAGCACAGAACTGTTTAGAAGGGAGCCTTCTCATGCCCACCCCCCGCCTGGACGCCATCAATCAGAATGAAGTGCTGCTCTATCTGGGCTACAAGTCCGGGGCTGTCCCCGCCCAGGTGGAGGAGCAAATCGCCGCCTGCTCGGAGGCGGTGTTGCAGGCCGCCCGTCCCAGGGCGGTGTGGCGCGTCCTGGCACTGGAGGGGACGACGGCCCCCGCCGCCGGGCTGACCCTGGAGGGAGAGGATATGAAATCCCTCCTTTCCGGCTGCCGTGAGGCGGTGTTCCTGGCGGCCACCCTGGGGCCGGAGGTGGAGCAGCTGCTGCGCCGGGCCGAGGTGGTGGACATGGCCCAGGCCCTGACCCTGGACGCGGCGGCCAGCGCCGCCATCGAGGCTGTGTGCGACAATCTGGAGACCGACTTCCGGCAGGCGTACGCCGCAGAGGGCCTGTACCTGACCGACCGGTTCAGCCCCGGCTACGGCGACCTGCCCCTGGCGCAGCAAAAGGACTTCTGCGCTCTGCTGGACACCCAGCGGCGTATTGGCCTGACCCTCAGCGGAAGCTGCATCATGGTGCCCCGAAAGAGCGTGACGGCGGTGATGGGGGTGTCCCCCACGCCGAAGCCCCGGCGGGCGCGGGGATGCCAGCACTGCAACCTGTTCCGCTCCTGCCCCTATCGGCATGACGGGAGGAGCTGCGGGAACGCATAAAAGCAGAAACCGCCACTCTGCCAAGTGACGGTTTCTTTTTAAAAGCCTGAAAAACTTGGGCTAACCGTTTGTCGCAGCGCCCTTTTTCTACCCTTATTATAGGCCGCTTGTGGGCCCGTTGTCAAGGGCCTGCGCGCAGGCTGCGAACGCTTTAAAAGAACCCCTGAATAAAATATCCGGCGGCAATATGTTGCATTTCGTCTCATTTTGTGCTATCCTGTCTTTGGCCCTCCTTGGAGGGCTGGGCGCTGCATAGCGGCAGGCGGTTAGTCACATTCCCCGAAAGGGGGTGAGATCGTGCCTATTACATTGACTTTTCACATCCTCAACTGGACTGTGTCAATCAAGGTAACAAGCAGAAACCGCCACTCTGCCAAGTGACGGTTTCTTTTTAAATGAAAAGACTGAAAACCTTGGGCTAACCGCTTGTCGCAGCGCCCTTTTTCTATTCTTATTATAACCGCTTGCGGGCCCGTTGTCAAGAGTCTGCGCGCAGTTCCATCGTCCCGCCTCTGCGTTGTCAAATGATGTGACCCCCGGCAGGAGGAGCATAAAACCTAAGATA
>JAJQFX010000057.1 GCA_021200895.1 Clostridiales bacterium
GGCAGCGCTGTTTATGACCGGCAAGTCTCCCATCGAGATTGCAAACTTCCTGAGCTGGGAATACCGTGGCGGGCTGGGGCTGCTCACCGACAACGGCAGAATGTCCGCCTGGCTCGGGGAGCAGGGTATTTGGCTGGCCAATGGCGACCATGCACGGGATGCGGCACCGGGGATGTATATCCCCTGGCTGAACGTCGCCGAGCGTATCGGGGCGCTGATGGAGACCGGTCAGTTTGCCACCAACGTGGAGCTGGCCGAGAGTCAGGGCTATTACTGCACCCAACTGGCGCAGTCCCTGTGGTATCTGCGGCAAGATTTCTCGGAAATGGCTAAGAATATGTCGCTGATGACCTCACTGGACAGCTACCGTGGCGGCGGCTTTCCGCAGGATACGGCACGGCTGGCAAATGCGCTGGCTGACTCGGAGACCCTCGCTGCCATCACGCAGGACATGGAGGCATTTGCACAGGTCTACGAGCAGGAACGGGGTATTCTCCGCTTCCATCATCTCAATATCTCGGCAATGGTGAACGGTCTGCATGACCTGGCAGCTCCCTGGAAGGAATACACTTCGGACATAGCTGCGGTGCCGGGTGCCGGACAGTTCATCACGGAGGATGAGCTGGACGAGGCCATTTCCTATGGAAGTTTAATGGCTGGGGGCAAGGGCAGGATCTACACCTTCTTCTCTGAGCCGCATACCACAAAAGAGCAGGCGGCATTTCTCCGGGAGGAATACGGCATTGGCGGTCACAGTGGGCCGTTCTCCAATAAGCGCCACAGCTCTGAACAGCACGATAGTAAGGGAATCAAGCTGGAAAAGGACGGCTGTGCCACTGTCACGCTGACCTGGAACACTGTCGCTAAGCGGGTTGCTGCTTTGATAAAGGCTGATCGCTATCTGACAGAGGAGGAAAAGGCACAGCTTCAGCAGGATAAGGTGCCTGTCGAGCCGGTGCCAGAGGTTCCTGCGCCAGAACCACAGCTTGCAGACGATATGCCGCCTGTGGCAGAAGCTGAACCGGAGGAAGATGATTTCTCCGATATTGACCCTGAACGAGTACGAGAACGTCTGGCGGAACACGGCATTGTGAACGGTGAGGTGGTTGACCCGGATAAGCTGGCGCAAAGCCCCTTCATCCAACAGGTGGAGGCCGATGTGGAGCGTATCGCTGCGGAGGAAGACGCAGCGGAGGAAACGTCCGTTGCCCCAGTGACCGATGGTAAACCAGCTGTACCCGAAGATACCCCAGAAAATCGCTTTCATGTGATTGAAGTGGACTGGTATCCGGGACGTGTGGCTTATTCCATCTGGGACGACCAGGCCGACAGCTACTATGTGGACAAGGACGGTCTCACCGTTGATTTCGTCAGCCGCTGGCAGGCCGAGGAATACCGGAATGAGCTAGAAGAAGCTGTTCAGAGAGAGGCAAAACTTTCTCCCCTGGACAGAGCGAAAGAGCTGATTGATGAGTATTGTCTGGAGGAATTTTCGGAGGGTGCCGACTTTACTGACTTGACCACTATTGGCGTCGCTTTTACCACCCTCACAGACGATGAGATTCCCATTCAGGCGTATGTTGACCTGGTGGGATTTAAGCTGGAGCGTTATCTGGGTGAAGTGCTGTTCGATGTCCGGCAGTATGATTCGCTGGAGGCGCTGATTGCCGGAGAACTGGAAGAACTGAGCTTTAATGACCTGACCTATGCCTCAGATGAGCAAATTGCCGCTGTGCTGGCGCAGGAAGCGGAACAGGCTGACGTTCCCCTTGCAGAGCAGGCTGAACAGTTTGAAACGGAGCAGCAGGACTACCGGAACCAAGTTCTGTCCGGGCTGACCCCAGATCAGCAGCGCATCGTGATGGCGATGGAGACTGCCGGTTATCTGTTCCGTCCCACGGAGACCAACCCGATTTATTTTTGGGATTTGGATGATTACCCCATCACCTTTGACAGTTGGGACGCTGCCTATGAGTTTATCAACAGCGCAGAATTGAAGGACACCCCCGGTCTGCGGGAGCAGGTGCAGGCTGTGCTTCACCCGAAGACGGCGTTCCCCTATGCCGTAGGAGATACGGTCTATCTGGAGGACGGCAAGCCCTTTGTCATCGACAGCATCGGGACATCGGATGTTCACCTGCTTGACCCGTCGCTTCGGTTCCCTGTCCTCCGGGCAGAGAGCCGGGAGAACTTCCTGCTACTCATGGAGCGTTACCCCCAGGAACAGCAGGCAGAACAGTCGCCCCAGCAACCCACATTGACCGAGGAGCCGGTGGCATTTTACCCCGGTGAGCAAAACGGCCTGCCCTTCGATGTGGAGATCAGGACGCTCCACTTTGGCGAACGTGAACAGGCTGAGCCTGCTCAGGAGCATACCCCGGCGCAGGAAACGGCGGCTGAACCTGTGGTCGAACCGGAGCTAACCCTGGAGGAGGCCATAGACAGAAACCCCATCTCCGTCCAGATCGGCGGCGAATGGCACACCTTCCCTGACCGGGAGGCTGCGGAAGAAGCCTTGTACGCCGATTATAAAGAGCAGACCCACCGGAACGCTCAGAATTTCCACATCACAGACGATGCGCTGGGCGAGGGCGGCCCCAAGGCCAAGTATCAGGCCAATGTAGCGGCCATCCGGCTGTTGCAGCACCTGGAGGCCGAGGGCTTGCAGGCCAGCCCGGAACAGCAGGAAGTGTTGTCCCGTTATGTGGGCTGGGGCAGTCTGGCCGACGCTTTTGACTCCAACAAGCCCGCCTGGGCGCAGGAATATCAGGAGCTGAAAAGCCTGCTCTCGGAGGAGGAGTATGCCGCTGCCCGTGCTTCTACTCTCAACGCCCACTATACCAGCCCTACCGTCATCAAGGCCATCTATGAGGCCGTCGGCAACATGGGTTTCCAGACCGGCAATATTCTGGAGCCGTCAATGGGCGTCGGTAACTTTTTTGGCTTGCTCCCTGACAGCATGGCGGGCAGTAAACTCTACGGTGTGGAGTTGGATAGCATTACAGGCCGCATTGCCCGGCAGCTCTATCCCCATGCAGATATCAAGGTGGCCGGGTTTGAGACCACTGACCGCAGGGACTTCTATGACCTGGCGGTGGGCAACGTGCCGTTTGGCGATTACAAGGTCAACGACAGACCCTACAACAAGCTGGGTTTCAGCATCCACAACTATTTCTTTGCGAAAGCCTTAGACCAGGTGCGTCCCGGCGGCGTGGTGGCCTTTGTCACCTCCCGCTATACGATGGACGCCAAATCCCCGGAGGTACGCAAGTATCTGGCGCAGCGGGCGGAGCTTCTGGGAGCCATTCGACTGCCCAATAATGCGTTTCGTGCTAATGCCGGGGCGGACGTTGTCTCGGATATCATATTCCTGCAAAAGAGGGAGACTCCCATCGACATCGAACCTGACTGGGTGCATCTGGGTCAGACCCCGGACGGGTTCGCTATCAACAGCTACTCCGTAGACCATCCTGAGATGGTGCTGGGTGAGCTGACTTCCCAAAGCACCCAATACGGACGGGAGGAATGTACCGTTATCCCCATCCCCGGCGCTGACCTGGCAGAGCAGCTTCACGAGGCTGTTTCCCATATTCAGGGCAGCTATCAGGAGGTGGAGCTTTCCCCGGAAGACAGCCTGACACCCGTCACGGATACCATCCCCGCCGACCCTAACGTGAAAAATTTCTCCTTTGCGGCGGTGAATGGTGAGGTATATTTCCGGGAGGATTCCATTATGCGCCATGTGGCGCTCAGTGACACGGCCCGACAGCGGGCGCTGGGCATGATTAGCCTGCGCCAGACGGTAAATGAACTGATCGAGTATCAGTTGGAGGATTACCCGGACGAGGCAATTCAGGCAAAACAGCACGAGCTGGAGCTGGCCTATGATGCCTTTACAGCGAAGTATGGCCTGCTGAACTCCCGCCCCAATGCGAGAGTGTTCGGGGACGATTCCTCCTATTATCTCCTCTGCTCTCTGGAGGATGTGGATGAGGACGGCAAGCTCATCGGAAAGGCGGATATGTTCACGAAGCGCACCATCCGGCCTGACCGGAGCGTGACCAGCGTGGACACGCCGGTGGAGGCGCTGGCCGTTTCCATCGGGGAACGGGGCGTTGTTGACCTGCCGTTCATGTCCGAACTGCTGGGAACACCGGGCGAATTTGACCGTATCATCGAAGAGCTGTCCGGCGTCATCTTCCTTGACCCATTGGAGGCAGATGCAGAGGATAGGACGAAGGGCTGGCATACTGCTGATGATTATCTGTCCGGCAACGTCCGGGCAAAGCTCCAGGCAGCACGGCTGGCTGTAAAGTCTGACCCCAGTTATGAGGTCAATGTGACTGCATTGGAAAAAGCACAGCCCAAAGACTTGGACGCCTCGGAGATCGACGTGCGGCTGGGTGCCACTTGGGTGGACAAGGATTATATCCAGCAGTTTATGCAGGAGACCTTCGAGACGCCCTTTTATATGCGCCGCAGTATCGAGGTGAAGTTTTCGTCCCTGACGGCGGAGTGGCAGATCACGGGCAAGACCGTCCCCAACCGCCATGATGTTGCGGCCTATGTGACCTACGGCACAGACCGGGCGAACGCCTATCGTATTTTGGAGGAGACACTGAACCTGAAGGACATCCGTATCTATGACACGGTAGAGGATGCCGACGGCAAGCAGAAGCGTGTCCTGAACAAGAAAGAGACCACCCTGGCACAGCAAAAGCAACAGGCCATCAAGGACGCCTTTCAGGATTGGGTGTGGAAAGATCCACGCCGCCGGGAGACGCTCTGTCAGAAGTATAATGAGCTGTTCAACAGCACCCGTCCCCGTGAGTATGATGGTTCGCATATCCACTTTGTTGGCATGAACCCGGAGATCACCCTGCGGGAACACCAGAAAAACGCCATTGCCCACGTCCTCTATGGCGGCAACACCCTGTTGGCGCACGAAGTGGGGGCAGGCAAGACGTTCGAGATGGCTGCGGCGGCGATGGAGAGTAAACGGTTGGGGCTGTGTCAGAAATCGCTCTTTGTGGTTCCCAACCACCTGACCACTCAGTGGGCCAATGAGTTCCTGCGGCTCTATCCCAGCGCAAAGATTTTGGTGGCGACCCGGAAGGACTTTGAGACCGCACGGCGGAAGAAGTTCTGCGCCCGAATCGCCACCGGCGACTATGATGCGGTCATTATCGGACATTCTCAGTTTGAAAAAATCCCGATGTCCGCAGAGCGTCAGGAGCGACAATTACGGGAACAAATCGAGGACATCGAGGAGGCCATTGCAATGGCGAAATATCAGCGGGGTGAGAATTTTACCATTAAGCAGATGGAGAAGACCCGACGCTCCCTCAAGGCACGGCTTGAAAAGCTGACCAGCACAGAGAGAAAGGATGATGTGATAACCTTTGAACAGTTGGGGGTGGATAGGCTCTTTGTGGACGAAAGCCACTTTTACAAGAACCTGTTCCTTTATACAAAAATGAGAAATGTGGCGGGATTGTCTACCTCTGAGGCGCAGAAGTCCTCGGATATGTATATGAAATGCCGCTATATGGACGAGATCACCGGCGGACGGGGTATCGTGTTTGCCACCGGCACCCCTGTCAGCAACAGCATGACCGAGCTGTACACCGTCATGCGCTATCTCCAGTACAGCACCCTCCAGCAGAAAGGATTGACCCACTTCGACGCCTGGGCGTCCAAAGTCCATGCCGGAATGGTAGATGCCTCAGAGGATAATATGCTCTGCATCACGTCGGACGGCAGGAAAATCGGTCTCGACCAGCGGCTCATGAACCCGTTGCTACCCGATGACCCCAACAGCAAGCTGAACGCCTGCGTGAACAATGTGTTCCGTATCTGGCAGGAAGGGACGCCGGGCAGATTGACCCAGCTCCTGTTCTGTGATATGTCCACGCCGAAGAATGACGGCACCTTCAA
>JAJQFX010000016.1 GCA_021200895.1 Clostridiales bacterium
ACTTCTCTACTTTTTATTCGGGGGAGAGGGGTCATATCATTTTAGCACATACACGCCCGAAAAGGCGGTCAACATTAAGATTCAGGTTTATGACAAGCTGAAGGACTATGAGACGCTGATCGGGCTTTATGAGCAGGCGTTTCAGTTGGGACGTTCCGTGACCACGAAATCCCACAACCTGTTTCGATTGGTTGATGCATATGTACATCTGAAAAATTACGAAGCCGCCCTTGGAGCCTGTAAACGTTGGGAACAGTTTTACCGGCAAAATCGATATTCATCGGATGCTGGGAAAACAAAAGGCGTAGAGCCGAATATCGCAAGGTATAAGGCCATCTGCTATTATCATATGACACAGGTGGAAGAAGCGAAGAAAATTGCCACAGACTTGGTTCGCTTGAATCCCGCCGACAAAGTTGCGCTGGCGATTTTGGACGGAAGCTTGGAGGATACGGATACAATGGAAAAGGACGTGGATATATCAGAGTTGGACGACATGGACGATTTTCTCCAGGACGAGGAAACAGAGGGCGATCGCACCCGCCTGTTGAGCCAATTTGTCCAGGACAAAATTCAAAACATCGATTTAAATACGTCGCTGAAAGCCCGTCATGTAGAAAATGAAAAATACATCAGTACGAGACGACATGCCAGTGAGGACATACAAAAGCTTTCCCACGGGCTTCAAGGTATGTCTGCCAGGAATCGATGCGAGTCGTTGTTCGCTGCCTGCCGTCTGCTGGAGATTATCCATCAGAGTACGGATTGGAAATTCAATTTTAATTCAGAACTGATTTACTCCGGTCGGGCAATGGCTTTTTGGGCAGATTACACGGTCAGCCAGAGCAGCACGATGGACAGCCCGCGGATGGGATATTTATATGCTCTGAAAGTTTTACGTCTCCAGCCAAAAGAACAGGCGGAGCAGGGCTGGGTGGACTCGTTTAATCGTTATATTAAATCCTATTTTATCGCACAAAAGGGTTCCGCCTCCTCTTTGGAAAGTTATATCGCGCAGCAGGCGACCGTCCGCGACAAAGATAAAGCAAACACAGACGCATTTCAAATCCCGCTGCCCAAAGTTTTGATTCCAGAATTTCTCGTCGGTATGATGCAGCTTTACGATGCGTTGGACAGTCAGGAGACCGACCGTGAAAATTTGCTTGCGGATCTCTACCACAAGAATCAAAAGCTGCGTGCTGATTTGATCCAGCAGCTGCGGGAGAGATATCAATGCGACCTAGAGAAGGATGCTGCACTGGATGCGTTTAAAAGCGCGTTTAAGGCTGGCTGTTCGCTGAGGGCTCAAAAGCTAGATGCTCTGCGCAGTTCGCTGCAGGAGGCCGCCAATATACTGACTTTAGAGCCGCTATCTGTCGAACGTCTGTCCTGCGTTGACAGCAAAAACCTGAAGCCATTTTTAAATTCTGCGGATTTCAAGCGACTGAATGCGTTCCACCACCTGCTCAACCATTACCAGGACTATTTCGGGACGGATTTTGACGCACGAGAGGAGTGCTTGCGTTCCACCTTGAACGAGGCTGAGGGGCTGATTAACACCATTCAGGCGGAGCCCACGGATGTCTCTTACGAAATGTTTCTGCCCATTTTGACGCAAATTTCCGTCCGCCTGCGGGAAGAACAGGACGCACTTTACTTGGATTTCCAGCCCAATATCAAGTTGACATTGGGGCTGCACGCCTTCCGCACACCTAATGAGCATGGCTGGCTGCAAATTGAGATCACCGTCGAAAATGCGCAAAATTACCAGACAGCGGAGGATTTCAGCATCGACAGCGTTGGAGGTGCGGAAATTGAGGATGGCAACAACCTGCACAGCGAGACGATACCAAGTCTTAGGGGCGGCATACCGGTTGGGCTGGAACTGACGGTCAAGGTCGTGGAGAGCGCGCTCCAGGCGGGCAGCTTTACCATGCAGGTCAATTATTCTTATCAATGCCGAACTTCTGTAGACCAGGAGAAGCGGTACTCGAAAAACTCGGAGATTATGGTGGTGATTCACACAGATAACACAGGAAAATTGGCAAATCCGTATAGCCGCTGTATGAATGGACAGCCCGTCCAGGAAAAGGCCATGTTCTATGGGAGAGACGAGCAAATAGAAGAAATTGTAACTGCTATTGGCGGGCGCGAGGACGGTGTGATGAATTACGGCAGTGCCATCGCCATTTATGGACAGACTCGCACAGGGAAAAGCAGCGTTCTTTTCCATTTGCAGCAGTGCCTGGCGAACCGTTACCCAGATCAGGTTATCATATGGGACATGGGGAACATTGGAGAAATTACAGGTTCAGATCACAAAATTTCCTTCCTGTCGCCTTTTTTGTATTATATGCTGGATATTGGGTACCAAGCTCTGATGGACAATCCCCTTGTCGGATCAATTTTATCGGAGAAAAAACTGGAACCTCCTTTGGATGAAATATTGATGCAGCCGGACATTGCCTCCGTGAAATTTACCACATATATGAAACGGGTCAATGCAGTGCTCAAGGAAAATAATTGTATTATCGTTTTGGTGCTGGACGAGTTTACCTATCTGCACGGGGCGATTAAGGACAGTCGAATTTCGACGGACTTTATGAAATTCTGGAAAGCGCTTCTCCAGGACTACTGCATTTTCTCAGTGGTGGCCGGTCAGGATGATATGATTGAATTTATGCATGAATATCAGAACGAATTTGCCTGTATGAGTGCGATGAAACTGAACTATTTGGATGAGAACTCTGCCAAGCAGCTAATCCGGGAGCCTCTGAAAAGGGCAAATCAGGATCGCGGCCCCTTCGATGAAAATGATTTGGGCCTGTTCGCCAAAGAAAAAACGATTGAGAGTATTTATAAGCTGACAGCAGGCAGCGCCTATTTAATCAATGTACTTTGCTCCAATTTGGTGGATTATGTCAATGAACGGGGTGCCTACAAAATCTCTGATGCGCTGTTTGAAGCGTTCCTTCGGGAACGGGTCTTTGTTCCCAAGTCAAAATCCTGCTTTAAGGAGGAACAACACTTTGAGTCCCATCTCCAGGAGCGCGGTCATGACGAATTGAATGAGGCAAACAAAGCGATCCTGCTGTCGATCGCGCGAAATTCCAAGGGAACGGGATATGCTCGCCTGGATGATATAGATTGTAAAGGGAAATCTCCCGATGAGATCAAAATGCTGGTAGAACGACTGGAAAAAAGAGACGTTTTGGTGCGAGAAGTCCAGGCGGGGCGGGATGCATATTCCATTCAGGTAAAGTTGTTAGAGAAGTGGCTCATTAGTACAGAAGGAGAGTGATACAGTGGGTGAAGCAGTAAGAAATCCCTTTGTGGTTGGAAAACCGGTCACGGGAGAAGCGTTTATAGGAAGAGAAGACATATTGCAGGTTCTCTCGGATGGAATCTTCAGGGACGAAACGAATTATGTGTTGGTTGCGCCTACTAGAGCGGGAAAAAGCTCCGTTCTCTATGAATTGTTGCGACGCAATCGCACAGTTCGGCCCAAAGTATTGATGATTACACTCAGCATGGGAGACTGTAACAATTCCTTTGCATTTTGGTATATCCTTTGGCAGGAACTGCGGGCAGAAATCCTGAGAGGGAATTTGTGGGATAGCATTTTTGAAACGCAATATAACAGGTTGGAACGGCTCAAACCAGACCCGTTGGGGATGTGGTACACAACCATGCAGCTTCCCCTAAAGAATATCCTGGAAAGGATAGGGAATAAAGGCTTCAAAGTAGTATTGGCCATTGATGAGTTTGATGCCGCAGTCAGTCTTTTTGGACAGGAAGGCTGTCATTTCCAACTTCTGAGAAGTATCTGCTATACGCCCAAATATGTTGGGACATGTATTTTGGCCAGTCGGCGGCGGCTGCCGATGTATGAAGCGGCGTGTCCGGGCATTTCCACCTTTCATGGAATTTATATAGAGAAAGCCCTCTATGCCTTTTCAAAGGAGGATATCGAACTCTATTATCAAATTCTAGGGAATTTTGGAATTACCTTCACGGAGGCCGGAAAAAAACGGCTGGAGTATTACACTGGGCGACAGCCTTACCTTTCCTCGATCTTCGGCCATCAGATGATCGAAAACGGGCCTCCTGACATTGCGTGTGATCGGCAGGAGGTGGACGGCATCTTCAAGCAGTGCATCACGACCATCAACACCTACTATGAGGATCTGAGAACTCGCTTGAAAGACGACCAACACTTGGAGTTTATCTGGTATTTGGCGATGGGAATGAGAGTGCCGGTAGCCACGAAGCAACATTATGACAACATGGAGAACATGGGGGTTCTAACCAGACTGGACGACGGAGCAGACGCGGAATGGATTTCATATAGCCGTCATTTTATGGATTGGCTGGCGATGCAGCCGATGAATTTACCTACATGGGAAACCATCACTGCCTGTGAAAAAAAGTTGAAGCACATCTTTGCTCTGGAATTTCCGATTTTGGAGGAAACAACCTATCGCTCTCTCAATGAGGAAGTGAAAAGAGAGGTTGCGAGGCAACTTTCACGGGAGATTCAGCTCAACTGGAAAACAATAGACCAATATTGTGGAACACGCGCAGTTTATCAGCCAAATGCCTCTCTCCTTGACGGAATGACACTGACTTGGGTGGTCAAAACAATGGACAAGTTGTGGAATAGCCACTTTGTGAAGTATTTTTCGCGTGCAGGCGGGGACAACTGGAAAAATAAATTAACTACCATTAGCAATCTGCGTTGCCCCATCGCCCATGCAGGGATTGAGTATATCAGCGAGAGGGATCTTGCCGTTTGCATGAAATACTGTGATGAGGTGATCCACTTAAAGTTGTGAGAGAATTTTATCTGCCTATCGCCTAAAGAAAGTAAGCATCAAAACTACTGGTGTAAAAAACTACTGGCCATTTGAATTGGTAGTTTTTTATGTCAGTAGGTTTGACGCTTAACCTCTGAACAATATGTAATGGTCTCCGATTTGTAGAAACGTGGATTTACTTGTATCATGTAGGTGTCCACAAACTACAAGACAGGGATTACCGCATACAAATGGAGGTCAAAATGAATTATAGCACAGTTTGCGTCGGAATGGACGTCCACAAAGATGCTTTTTCTCTCTGCTACTACACGAGCGAAAAAGAGGTGACAGAATACCCGCAAAAGGTTGAAGTTCACTACATAGGAGTCCACACTTACCCAGGAGTAAGAAATTTGATTTATTAAACTGTAGTGTCGGCTAAGACTGGCTACCAATAATTTGCCTTATGAGAAAGTTGGCAATCGGGAGCCAGTTTGTATAGCGGACGAGGTGCCTTTTGAGATACCGGATAGTTGGGAGTGGGTGCGGTTAGGTAATATCTTTTGGCACAATACGGGGAAAGCACTTAATTCATCCAACCGTTCTGGCCATCTCTTAAAATATATAACCACTTCAAATCTATATTGGAATCGATTCGAGCTGGATACAGTGAAGGAAATGTATTTCTCTGGCCCAGAAATAGAAAAATGCACAGCCACCAAGGGCGACCTCCTTGTCTGCGAGGGCGGAGATATTGGCAGGGCAGCAATATGGGATTTTGACTTCAACATTTGCATTCAAAATCACATTCATCGTTTGCGTGCATATGTACCTCTATGCACAGAATACTATTATTACTTGTTTTATCTATATAAGCACGCTGGCTGGATTGGTGGAAAGGGTATCGGCATACAAGGCCTTTCTTCTAATGCTATTCACACTTTATTGTTTCCTCTCCCTCCGGTTGACGAGCAAATACGAATTGTTGAGAAAATCAAAACCATCAAACCATTCACAGATAAATATACACAAGCATCTGAAACTTTGGATGACTTGAATGCTGGATTCCCCGACCAACTCAAGAAGTCCATCTTGCAGCTTGCTGTTCAGGGAAAACTTGTGCCAC
>JAJQFX010000014.1 GCA_021200895.1 Clostridiales bacterium
CTGTGGGCTTCGCCTTGTCCCTCAATCAGGTGGTCTATCCCGATAGAGACGATGTAACTTCACACTGGTGAGACTGCCGCCCATGGCGGCTGGCAGGGATTGCTGCCCACGTCCCTAGCCTTACGGCGGGACGGGCGGCAATTTTGTTGCCCTTTGGTCGATGAAATCTGACTGTAACCGCCAACCGTTCCAGTTACTAACAGCTAACAGCCAACAGCTCCGCCCCGCAGGGGCGGCTAGCCACTAATCAATCAGCCGCATCGTCCTCTTATCCACCTTCCGCCCGAACCGGAACTGCTTATGCTCGTATCCCAGCCCGGCGGCGCTGACCCCATCGGGGCCGCTGTAGGTGCGTTTCAGCCCCAGCGCCGTCATGGCCTGGTTCACCAGGGCGCTGAGGGCCGTCACCGTCTCCCGGTCAAAGGCCCAGATGTCCACCTGGTAGCTGACGCTGTCCACCACGCTGCACTCTGTGGAGACGTTGCTGTACTCCCCGTAGGTGATGAGGACGCCGTCATTCTCCGTCCTGGGCCAGCTCTGCCGGACGGAAAAGGCCGTCTCCGTCTGGATGCCCTCCAGCGCGGCCTTCACCTGGGCCCTGCCGTCCACCAGCAGGACGCTTGCCTCTGCCATACTGTCACCCCGCTTCCGAGGCGATGCGGTCCAGCAGGAGCAGCCGATAGGACGGCCACTCCTGCACCCCCTTCACCTCAAAGAGGCCGCTTTTCAGCAGGATGCGGTCAAAGGGCTGCACCGCCAGGTCGCCGTACACCACCGCCTGGGCCGCGCCCCCCGGCTCCTCGCCGGGCTCCAGCAGGGCGGCTCCGCCGGACGTTCTGCCGGAGGACTGCCACGCCTGGACGCTCTGGAAGCACAGGCCGTCGGCGCTGCCGTCCTCGGCGGTGAAGTCGGGGCTGGACAGGTCGTAGGTGTACACCGTGTCGCCATAGGCGTTCACCCCGGCCCGGCGGCGGAAGAGCCGGAAGCCCTGCCGCCAGGCGTTGGGGGTGCCCCGGCCCGTCAGCACGACACCACCCGGTACCGGGCCAGCGTTTGCAAAATCTCCGCCACGCCGCTCTGGTACTCCGCCTCCGTCAGGTAGGTAATGTTCTCGCTGACCTGGCCCTCGCTGTAGCTGTAGGACTGCCAGCCGCCATTCTCCGCCATATCCTTCTGGGCGTACAGGGCGGCCAGCTCCAGCACCTGGGGCAGGAACCGGCGCTCCAGCTCCTCGCAGCCCAGGTAGGTCAGCGCCTCCCGCTCCGCGTCCTCCACCTCGTCCTGGAGGAGGAGCAGCTCATCCTCGTCCGGCTCCTCCAGCCCCAGCTTCCGCTGGAGCCGCGCCAGGCAGGATTCCAATACCTCGTCCGTCATGCCTGTCACCCCGCCTTATTGATGGTCATGAGGGCCAGAGCGCCGGGCTGGAGCACCTTGGCCCCGTAGACGTGGAGGCCCTTCACCGCGTCGGAGAAGTTGTTCTGCAGGCGGTACGCCTCCAACTCCACCAGCTGCTCGGCATAAGCCCCGGCGGCGTTGGTGCCGGCCAGCACCTTGTACAGCGTCCCGTCGGTGTTGGGGACGTTGTTACTCAGATGAATTTCAAAGCCTGCGGCCTCGCCCACCATGCCGCACTGGAGGATGGACTGGTTGTAGCCGGTGCCATTGCCCACGAAGCGGGGGTCTTTCAGCAGCAGCCCGTGGAACCAGGGGGGGGGATCACCACCCAGCGGCCCAGGGTGGGCACGTTGGCCTCGCTGAGGGCCACCCCCAGATCCACCAGATAGTCATAGGCGTTCTCCTCGGTGGGGGTGACGGCGGTGCTGTCGTCATATAGGATGTTCCCCTCCTGGCAACCGGACACCAGCAGCTGGGCCAGATACTGGTCGATGACGTCGTTCATGTCATAGCTGGCACGCTGCATGGCGGCGTCGATGAGCTTGGGGTTGGACTGGGCGTTGTCAATGTCCTTGATTTGGAAGTTGAAATACTTCGCCTGGTCGATGGTCAGGGACTGCTGCGCGCCGTCCACCTCCTCCGGCTCGCCGATGTCGGTGCCGTCATAGTCGGAGATGGTGATGCTGCCGATTTGGTTGATGTGTACCGTGTCGCCATAGGCCCGGATGTCCCCCTCATAGTCCCGGTTCATCAGGTTGGCGTAGACGTGGACCTTGTCCAGATGCTCCAGCAGCCGGGCGCTCCACACCTCAGGGATAAAGTTTGTAAATGCCATAGAATCTCTCCAATCTTAATCAATAATAGTCACGGCTCTCAGCCGTCCCGGCCCAGGGCGGCCATGATGTCCTCCCAGCGGTCGTTGATTTCCCGGGGGCTCATCTGTTTCAGGCTGTCCCGGTCATAGCCCTGGGGCTGCACCGGCGCCCGGGGCGGCTCCCCGCCCCGCAGCTTCTCCGCCAGGGCGGCGGTGACCTGCCCCTGCACCAGCCCGGCGAACCGGGCCAGCCGGGCCTCGTCCTCCTCCTGGGGCCCGTCCTTCAGAAAGGGGGCGAAGGCCGGGTCAAGCCCCGCCTCCCGGAGCTGCCGCTCCAGGGCGTTCTGCCGCAGCAGGTCGTCGCAGCGCACCCGCTCCGCCGCCACCGCCGCCTCCAGCCGGGCCTGCTCCTCCGCCGCCCAGTCCGCCCTGGCCTGGGCCAGCGCCTGGGTGATTTGGGCCTCCATCTCCTGGAGGGACGGCTCCGCCGCCTCTGCTCCGGCCTCCGCCTCACCGACAGCGCCGGGGTTCCATACTTCCTCGCTCACGCAAATTCCTCCTGTTCCAGTTTTCTCTGGGCCCGGATGTTCCGCAGGGCCTCCGCCGGGTCGCGGATGAACCACAGCTGGCCCAGCAGGGTCTGGTCGTCCACGATGCCCTGGAGGCTGGTGACCATGGTGACGATCTCCTCCTCATTGATGGGGGTGTTCAGGGTGAACACCACGTCCACATCGTCCACGTCCAGCCCCTGCATCTCTCCCTTTACGGTGAGATAGCGGCTGTACAGGGCCAGCCGCTCCTTGAGGCCCCGCTCCATCCGGCGCATTTTGTTCTTCACCAGCAGGTTCATGGTCAGCAGTTTCAGCTTCAGCGCCTGACCGGAGCTGTTGCCCGCGAACTGCTGGTCGGACATATCCACCGTCATAGTCATTTTGTGGATGTCCCGCACCAGGGCGTCGGCCAGCACCTGCACGCTCTCCTCGTCAAAGGTCTTTTGGATGCACTCCGCCCGGGCATCCAGGGGCGCGCCGTCCAGAAACTTCTCTTTAGCCAGGCGGCTCTCGTCCCCCTCCCGCAGGGTCATGCCGAAGAACACCAGCAGGGCGTCCACGAACTTCCGCTTGTCGGTCAGGCGGCTGCTCATCAGGTCGTTGTAGGCGTCGATGAGGCTGATGACCTGCTCAAAGTCCCCCTGGCGGTCTCCGTTGTTCTCGTAGGCGATGACCGGCACCGCGCCGAACCAGTGGAACTGGGTCTCCCCCTCCTGGCGGAAGGCGGTCATTTCCACCGTGGCGCTGCGGAAGGTCTTCACCGTCCGGTCAGTCAGCAGCGTGACGCTGTAATATCGCTCCCCGGCGGTGGTCTCCCGCCTGTCCCACAGGAGGGCGAACAGCTTGTTGTGCTCCACCGTGGTGTCGCATACCAGGATGCCGTTGGCGGGGTCGATTTTCGCGCTGCGGGGCAGGGGGTCCTGCTCCGCCGAGGCGTAGCACAGCTCCAGGCACTCGCCCCAGATACCCATGCCCCGGCCCAGCTCCTGGTCGATTTCAGCGATGTGCTGGACGTGATAGGCCCGCTCCACCGGGCCGATGTCCACCGCGCCGCCGCCTCCGTTGGCTTTGGCGTTGGGGTCGTACTTGACCTCCTCCCCCAGGTAGTAGCCCAGGGCGGTGTCCACCACATATTTGGCGTAGTTCACCGCCACCCGCACCTCGTCCGGGCTGCGCTTCCCCTGTAAGCTGGGGTGGCGGCCCAGGTAGTAGTCCTGCAACCGGCGATAGCGGCCTGCCGCCGCCTCCGCCTTGCGCACCAGGTACCGCAGCACCTGGGGGCTGATGTCCTCTAAATCAGGGACTTCACCCCTGTCCAGATAACAAATCATATCTTCTTCCTCCTCGTTGTCGTTCCGGGGCTACAGCCCCCTGGGGCGGCGGCTGACCCGGGCGCTGCTCCGCCGCACCACGGTGTAGGCGAAGTACCGCACCGCGTCCATGCAGTGGTCGTGCTCCTTCACCGGCCTGTCCACCCCCTGAGCCGCCGCCCCCTCGTCCCAGACGTAGGCGGCAAATTCGCTTTTCACATGGGCGCAGTCGGGGTGGAACAGCAGCCGCCCCTCCCGCAGCAGGTCGCTGACGCAGCGGATGCCGTCCAGCACGCTGTTGTCCGCCTGCTGGACAGGCAGGCCCAGCTGCCGCAGCTCGGTGATAAAGCTGGCCGCAGACGGGTCAATAATCACCATTTGGGGATATAAACTGGATAAAAAATGGAGCAAATCCTCCGCGTATGCTCCGTCTGTCTTTTGCTGCTGCCGCTGCCGCCCGTCCCAGTAGTATTCCCGCAGGCAGCACCAGCGGTCGCCCCCCTTCTCCTTCTGCCACAGCAGAAAGACGGTAGGGTTCCGGGTGCCGTAGTCCACGCTGACGTAGCAGCGTCCGGCGGTTTCCGGCAGGGTGGGCGGCATATGCCGCGCCGGGTCGAAGCCGTCATAGACCAGCCCCTCCGCCGCCACCCACAGCCCCCGCACATACCGGTCATAGAACACGCCGGTGTACAGCCGCTCGTACCGTTCCCGGATCTCCGGGGCCAGGGAGGGGTTGTCCTCCATAGTGAAGTGGAGGTAGAGGATGTTCCGCGCCCTGGCCTGGCGCACCCATTCCAGGTAGAACCAGTGCTCCGGCCCCTCCGGGTTGCAGTTGAACCAGAATTTGCTGCCCGGCACGCTGCACCGGGCCAGGGCCTGCTCCACAAAGGAGCGGGGCATCAGAGCCACCTCGTCCAGCAGCACGCCGCACAGGGTCATGCCCTGGATTTGGGCGTAGCTGCTCTCATCCTTGCCGCCGAAGAGGTAGTAATTGTTCCGGTGGCCGCCCCCGGTAACGGTGATGCGGTTCTCGCTCCGCCGCTCCTCCAGCTGGAAGAGGCCCTCCAGCCATTGGGGCAGCAGGTTGGTCACGTTCCGCCGGAGGGATTCCACGGTCTTGCCGCACAGGGCGAACTGCCCGCCGTCAAACCGCTCCATGCTCCACAGCAGGAAGCCCACCGCCATGCTCAGGGTCTTGCCGCTGCGGACGCTGCCGTCGCAGAGGATGCCGTCGTACCCGGCGAACTCAGTCCTCCGCCACCAGGTCAGGGTCAGCAGCTGCCTCCGGCTGAAGCTCTGGTAAATCATCCCAGCCTCCTTCCACGTCCAGGGCGGCGTAGAGGTTGTTCTCCACGCTGGCCCCCTTGCCGCCGCCGTCCCCCCAGACCTCCGGCTTCCGCTTTTTCAGCCACAGGGAGATGGCGCTGACATCCGGGGCCACCTGCTTGACAGTCTCCGTCTCCTTCCGGTCGCCCTTGGGGCTGACCTCCACTTTCCGCTCTGTGCTGGCAAAGCCCAGGGCCTTTTTCAGCAGGGCCTCCTCCACCTCGTAGTCCAGCACCTGGCCGCTGCGCGTCAGCGCCTCCCGCAGCTCCGGGAAGCGGGACTGCCACGCCCGCAGGGTGGCTGCGGTGACGCCCATCCGCTGGGCCAACTCGCCCTCGGTGAGGCCCTCCCGCGCCCAGCCCCGGAGCAGCGTCAGGCCGCTGTCCGCCAGCCAGGGCTCGTATTTGTTCATTGCATTCCTCCCTTGCCTGTCTCTGGTTCGGATTATAGAACACTTGTTCGATTCCTGCAAGGGGGAGTTTTGGATTTTTCGCGTTTTTGGGGGACGCGGGGCGGGGAATTGCAG
>JAJQFX010000205.1 GCA_021200895.1 Clostridiales bacterium
AAAACTCAATCTAAATGAAAAGATTTTTTTCCAATTTTTGCAAAACAAACACATTTTAAATTAGGTTTGAAAAAAACCCCCCCCCCCCCCCCCCCCCGCGTTTTTTTGCGCCAAAAACCATTGATTTATCAACATTTCTCGCCCATTGCCCCATGTTTATCGCGGGGCAGATTTTTTCTCGACACGCTTCGCACCGGGAAGTGCGCCCATTCACCGTCCAACGTGGTCCGATTCATATTGGAATTTTTGTGTGTATAAGAGCCAGGTTTTGCCATTTTCCTACATTTTTTGCGAATTTTGTCGAATGCCTATTTTTTGCCGGGCAGATACTCCGGCACGGGCGGTTTGTTGAACTTAACTGTTTTCGTAAACGTGTTTCCGTTTATTTATCAATTTTGCACTGTACTCGCCAGAAGGCTCGCTTTCCGTGCAGTTTCCGGCGAAAAGGGGCGGAAACTGCCGATTCGCACTCTCCGCCCCTGCTCAGGTCAACGATATTTACTTTGTGCCAAAAATTCGGTCTCCGGCGTCGCCCAGGCCGGGAACGATGTAGCCGTGCTCATTCAAACAGTCGTCCAGCGCGGCTACATAGACCTCTACGTCGGGATGCTCTCTGGCGATGCAGTCCATCCCCTCCGGGGCGGCGATAATATTCATCATAGTGATTTTTTTGCAGCCGTACTCCTTCATAAACTGGATGGCTGCGGACGCGCTGCCGCCGGTGGCCAGCATGGGGTCAACGATGATGACATCCCGCTCCGCAATGTCCGGGGGCATTTTGCAGTAATATTCCACCGGAGCCAGGGTTTCCGGGTCGCGGTACAGGCCGATATGCCCCACCTTGGCGGAGGGCAGCAGGTTCAGCACGCCGTCCACCATCCCCAGCCCGGCGCGGAGGATGGGCACGATAGCCACCTTCTTGCCGCTGAGGGTCTGGCAATGGGCGATGCCCACCGGGGTCTGAACGTCCACCGGCTCTGTGGTCATATTCCGGGTGGCTTCATAGGTGATGAGGGTGGCGATCTCCGCGACGATGACGCGGAACTCATGGGTGCCGGTCTTTTCATTCCGCAGAATCGCCAGCTTGTGGGAAATCAGCGGATGCTCCAGAACGTGCAGCTTCGGATTGTCTTTGTACAACATAGAAACGCGCTCCTTCTTATCTTGAAAGTTGTGGCCTCTGACCGCATCAGGGGGTCTGCTTCGCGTTCAGCCGTTCACGGCGCTCCCGCTCCGCCTGGCTCAGCCGGAGGTATCGAGCCTCCAGAGCGCCGCCGGAACAGGGCTGCTCCGTCTCCAGCAGCCGGAGGGCCGCCCGCGCAACCCCCCAGGCCCTTTGATGCCGCAGATTTTCCGGGGCAAGCACCAGGTCAAAGCCCCTCTCCTTCCCATAATTATAGCATAGTTCCGCCCCATCGCCAACTAGAAATTGCGGGTTTCCCCTCATTTTTTCCGAGGCAAACAGCTCCTCCAGGCTGATAGCCCTGTCCTCCGTCAGCCGGGTGAGCGTTCCCCGGCCGTCGCTTTCAAACAGGGCGTTGTACACCTGGCTGCGCCGGGCGTCCATGGCGCAGCAAATCATGCCGGGCACCATGCTGGCGTTCCACGCCATCGCCTCCAGGGTGGACACCCCCACGCAGGGTTTCTCCTCCGGCCAGGCCAGCCCTTTGGCCGTGGATAGGCCGATGCGCAGCCCGGTAAAGGAGCCTGGGCCGTTGGCGCAGGCGATCAGGTCGATGTCGCTCAGCGTCAGCCCCACGTTTTTCAGCAGGCTTTCGCACATGGGCAGCAGCGTTGTGCTGTGGGTCATGCCGTTATTCTGATACGCTTCCGCCAGCAGGAAGGCGTCCCGGCACACAGCCACCGACGCCGCCTTGGCGGAAGATTCCAGCGCTAAAATATTCAAAATCCTTCCACTCCCGTTATCGTGATGTTGCGGCTCTCCTCATCGCCGCCCCGGCGGATGTCCACCCGGACGCAGCCCTCCAGGGCGTCCTCCACATTCTCGCTCCACTCCACAGCGCAGATACCGCCCCGGGCCAGGTAGTCCTCCCATCCGATGTCGTACAGCTCATCAGAGCCGCCCAGCCGGTACATATCGAAGTGGAACAGGGGCAGCCGTCCCCCCTCGTACTCGTTGACGATGGTAAAGGTAGGGGATGTGACCCGTCCGGTGAAGCCCAGCCCTCTGGCCAGGCCACGGGTGAAGGCCGTCTTTCCTGCCCCCAGGTCGCCGGTATAGGCCAGCACCGTCCCCCGGCCCAGAGCAGGGGCCAGGCGCTCCCCCAGCGCCTCCGTTTCGGCGGCGGAATGGGTTTCATACTCCATGGGCAGTCGCTTCCTCTCCATTGCAAAGTCTTCCGCAGTATCGCTGTCATTATAGCATACCCGCCCCGAAGATGCAAAAGCTGTTTACATCATTCCGCGTTCGTGTTATAATAGGCTTGCTATCGTTTCCCATTTACCCCAGAAAGAAGTGAAACCATGTCCGCGATACGCGATTTAATTGTAGACGCCCTGAAGGGGGCGGACCATATCCTGCTCTCCCTCTGCGTCCTGGCCAGCTCCTTTGGCCTGGTGCTGATTTACTCCGCCTCCCGGTACCGGGAAGGCTTTCACAGCCTGCCCATGAAGCAGGCCATGTGCATTGGCATTGGTATTGTGCTGTATTTCGTGATGAGCCAGCTGAATATCCGCATGCTGATGGAGCGGTGGTATATTGTGGTTCCGCTGTGCGTGGCCTTCCAGCTGCTGGTGCTGGTGTTCCCCGCCGCAGCCAACGCCACCAGCGGCAACCGGGCCTGGGTGGACATCCCCGGCATCCCCTTCACCATCCAGCCCGCCGAAATCAACAAGCTGTTCTTCACCATTCTGCTGGCCGGCTTTGTAGTGTACCTCCAAAAGCGGGGCGACCCCAGCAGCATTTCCTCCGTCGTGCTGCTGGTGCTGGCGCTGGGTATCCCGGTGGGCTTTATGGTGGTCGTCACTGGAGACGTGGGCTCCTGCCTGATTTACGTCGTGATATGGCTCGCCATGCTGTGGTGCGCCGGTATCAAGAAGCGCTGGTTTGCGCTGGGCATAACCTGCGTGGGCGCGGCCGGGCTGGTGCTCTGGAACATCCTGCCGGACACCAACTATATGAAGCGCCGCATCCTGGTGGTGCTGGATCACAGCTATGACCCACAGGGGGTGGGCTTCCATCAGCGGCGCTCCCTGATTGCCATCCGCTCGGGCGGCCTGACCGGTCAGGGCTATTTACAGGGCACCATCACCCAATCTTCCTCCTCCAACTCCCTGCCGGAGCGGACGACAGATTTCATCTTCTCCTCCTGCGCGGAGGAGTGGGGGCTGGTGGGCTGCACGGTGCTATTGCTGGTGCTGGCCGCCATTGTGCTGCGCTGCCTGTATATCGCCCTGACCGCCAGCGACTCCTTCTATGCCCTGATTGCCGTGGGCTACAGCTCCATGCTGCTGGCCCAAATCGTCATCAACGTGGGGGTTTGCCTCTATGTGGTGCCCACCATCGGCCTGACCCTGCCCTTCATCAGCTACGGCGGCTCCTCCATCATCACCAATTTCGTTGCCATGGGGATATTGTCAGGCATCAAGTCCCGCTCGCTGCCCAACTGGCTGCGAGACCGCTCTGACATCAAATGGGGGACGAACGGCGAGCAGCATCGCCAAATTATGGAATAGCCTCCCACAAACTACGGCGCCGGACAACCGTCCGGCGCCGCTTCTTTATTCCGCTTTCGCCTCGTGGCCCTGGGCGCGGATGACCTCCAGCACTGAGTCCACATAGCGTTCGCACTCCTCCTGGGTCTCCGCCTCCACCATGACACGAATCAGTGGCTCGGTGCCGCTCTCCCGCACCAGGATGCGGCCGCTGTCTCCCAGCTGGTCGGCCACCTTCTGCACAGCCGCCTGCACCACGGGGTCGTTCTGGGCCTCCGGCTTGGAGCGCACTCGGATGTTCTTCAGCACCTGAGGATAGATGCGCACCGGCTTAGCCAGCTCCGACAGGGGCATCTTCTTTGCCAGCAGCACCTGCATCATTTTCAGGCTGGTCAGGATGCCGTCTCCAGTGGTGGCATACTTGCTGAAGATGATGTGGCCCGACTGCTCGCCGCCCAGGCGGTTGCCGTGCTGGGTCATGTACTCATAGACGTACTTGTCTCCCACGTCGGTCTTGGCATAATCGATGCCCGCCGCGTCAAACGCCTTGTACAGGCCGAAGTTGGACATAACGGTGGTCACCACCGTATTCGTCAGCAGCTTGCCCCGCTCCTTCATATAGTTTGCGTAGATATACATGATCAGGTCGCCGTTGACCACATTGCCCTTCTCATCCACGCAGAGGCAGCGGTCCGCGTCCCCGTCATAGGTGAAGCCCACGTCCAGCTTATGCTCCACCACGAAGGACTGGAGTGCCTTGATATGGGTGCTGCCCACCCCGTCATTGATATTCACGCCGTCCGGCTGGTCGGCCATGACGTAGGTGGTCGCCCCCAGCGCGTCAAACACGCTGCGGGCGATGGATGAGGCGCTGCCGTTGGCGCAGTCCAGCCCCACCCGCATCCCACGGAAGGAGTAGATGGCCTGGGCAATCAGGTAGCCCATATAGCGATTGCGGCCCGCTTCATATTCCACTACGCGGCCCACCTCGGCCCGCTGGGCCAGGGGCAAGATGTCCACCGGTTCGTCCAGGTAGGCTTCGATTTTCTGGATGGTCTCCTCGTCCATCTTCTCGCCCCGGCTGTTTAGCAGCTTAATGCCGTTGTCATAATAGGGGTTGTGGCTGGCAGAAATCATAATGCCGCAGTCAAACCCGTCCGTATGGGCGATATAGGAGACGCTGGGGGTGGTAGTCACCCGCAGCATATAGGCGTCCGCGCCGGAGGCGTTCAGGCCAGAGGCCAGGGCGCTTTCCAGCATATCGCAGGAGCGGCGGGTGTCCTTGCCGATGACCACCCGGCACCGCTCCCCCTCCTTATGGTAGCAGGCGCCCAGATAGCGGCCAATGCGGTAAGCGTGCTCCGCCCGCAGAGAAACGTTTGCCTCCCCGCGGAACCCGTCCGTGCCAAAATACTTTCCCATTGTGATAAGGCCCTCCCTCTCACGCGCAGCGCTGCGTCACTTCTTTTTCTTCGGCTTTTCCCAGGCTTCCACATCGTACTGCGCCATGAAAGCCTCGTACTCGTCCACCACTTCCTCCGTGGGGCCGATTCTGCGGATGTCGCCATCGTGGAGCCAAATCACCTTTTCGCAGTTGGCGCGAATGGTTTCCGCGCTGTGGGAGACGATGACCACCGTCCGGCTCTTCTCGCTGATGAGTTCGGCCATCTTCCGCCCGCTCTTCTTTTTAAAGTGGGCGTCGCCCACGCTCAGCACCTCGTCCACCAGAATGATGTCCGTCTTGAGGATGGCCGTAATGGCGAAGCCCAGCTTGGACTGCATACCACTGGAATAGGTGCGCACCGGCTGCTCGATAAACCGGCCAAGCTCGGAAAATTCGATGATTTCATCGATTTGATCATCGATTTCCGCCTTGGTGAAGCCCAGCAGCAGACCGGAGAGGTAGATATTCTCCCGTCCGGACAGCTGCATCTGGAAGCCCACGCCCAGCGCCAGCAGGGAAACCGTATTCCCATGCAAATCCACGCTGCCCTTGTCCGGCTCAAAAATACCGGCCAGCACCCGCAGCAGGGTGGACTTGCCGCTGCCGTTCCGGCCAATCAGGCCGATGATTTTGCCCTTTTCCGCCTCGAAGGAGACGCCGTGGAGGGCCTCGCAATGCTCCACGCGGCCCTTCTTCTTAAAGGCATCGTCCTTGAACCCGGAGGCCT
>JAJQFX010000118.1 GCA_021200895.1 Clostridiales bacterium
GCTCCGGCGAGGACTTCGACCTGACCTTCGGCCTGATGCACACGGTGGAGAAGTCTGCCGAGATTCTGGTGAAGGTCATCTCCATGACCGGCGGCACGAAGCGGCAGACCATCCAGCCCGACGAGTTCCGCCACCTGGCGGTGGACTTCGGCGTGACCCTGCCTGAGAAGTTCCTGTATGAAAAATAAATAGGCATCAGGGGCGGGTTTCCGCCCCTGACAGGCCAACGGCAAAACGATTCCCCGCAAAAGGCAGTGCATTGCGCTGCCCTTTGCGGGGTTTTGCGTTGGATGAAGTTCAGGTTTCAGAGGGAACGCTCCGGAAGGAATCACATCTGCCCCCTTTGTGGCGCGGGCTGACCGACAGTCTCCCCCAGCGGCTTGCCCATCCAGACCAAATCATACCACCGCCCGAACTTGAAGCCGCACCTCGGATAGCGCCCCAGCTCGGTGTAGCCCTGCCGGGCATGAAACCGGAGGCTGGCGTGGGTGATGTATGCGTCCTCCTCCGGGGCGTCCGCAATCAGGGCGCACAGGCTGACGATGCCCTGGCTGCGGAGCAGCTCCTCCAGCCTGGCGTAGAGGGCCGACCCCAGCCCCTGCCCCCGGGCGTCCCGGCGCAGGTAGATGGACGGCTCCGCCACCCAGGCGAAGGCCGCCCGGTCGTGGAAGGGGGCGGCGTAGGCGTAGCCCAGCACTTCCCCGACCTGTTCCGCCACCAAGTAGGGGTACCGGCCCTGAATCGCCTCCATCCGGCGGCGGAACGCTGCGGCGTCCGGCGGCTCATACTCAAACGTGACGGCGGTCTCCAGCACATAGGGGGCGTAAATGGCCGCCAGGGCGGCGGCGTCCTCCAACCTGGCGGGGCGGATAATGCAGTCCATCACAGCGCCGCTCCTTCCGCCGCCCTGGGCGGAAGCTCCCGCCCCAACAGGGGAATCAGCTCATCCAGCCGCTCCACGCAGGCCCACAGCAGTGGCTGGAGGCAGTCCTCCGCCGGGCTTTGGTCGGGCACCAGCACCGGCCTGCATCCGGCGGCGAAGGCGGAGATGATGCCGTTGGGAGAGTCCTCCACGGCGACGCACGCCTCCGGCGGCAGATGCAGCGCCTCACAGGCATAGCGGTAAACGTCCGGCGCGGGCTTGCCCCGGGAAACATCCCTGGCGCTGATGACGTGGTCAAAGTCCTCCTCCAGGCCGAACCGGGCCAGCATACGCCGGGCCTTGTCCGGGGCGTTGGCGGTGACCAGCGCCAGCTCTGCCTGCCGGGTGTGGAGGAAGTCCAGCAGCGCCCGCGCCCCCGGCTTCAGGGGGATGGGGTCGGTCTCCAGGGCGTCCCCCATCAGCTCGATGCGCTTCTCCCGCAGCGCCTGGTAGGACACCTCCGGGCCGTATAGCCGCCGGATGAACCAGGCATTGTAGGGCGCGCCCAGGCTGCGCAGCTGGAGACCCTGGGTGCGGGTCATGGGGCAGCCCAGGGCCTGACCGGCCGCCTGCCAGGAGCGGACATAGTAAGGCTCCGTGTCGATGAGGGTGCCGTCCAGGTCGAAGAGGACGGCGAGAATTGGCTCAGGCATAGCAGACACTCCTTGGATTCAGGTCAGGTGAAGCGGGCCGCAGCGAGGGAGGGCGAAGGGCGTCGGGCGGGGGCAAACGCCGTCGCAAAGCCGGGCCGGATGTCTAATTACATCGGATGAAAGTTGCAAAAAATGGAAATAACCCGTTGATATATGGTGGAAATAGTGCTAAATTATTCCTGTTAGCAGCAGCGGCGGCAGCCGTGGGCTGCCGGAGATCACAGGAAAAGGAGCGGTTACTTTTGGATACGATGAACATCTTGATTGCCGACGCCGACGAGGCGTTTCGTACAGCTTTGGCAGATTTGATTCGGCAGGAGCCGGATATGGAGGTAGTCCTCCAGACGGGGAACGGAGAGGAAGCGGCGGACTATCTGCTGCATCACGAGGTAGATGTGCTTTTGACGGATACGGTGCTGGCCCGGATGGACGGGATGGAGCTGCTGAACCGCATTGCCCGCAGCGAGGGAAGGAAGCCTATCGTCCTGGTGCTGTCCGGCTTCCTTCGGGGCAACGTGGTGCGGCAGGCGGCCAGCCTGGGGGCGGACTACTTTATGATGAAGCCTTGCCGCCCAGCGGCGGTGCTGGAGCGGGTGCGCCAAATCGCGGACAAGGCCCCGGAAACGGCCCGGGACGCCACGGGGCTGGAGACCCGGGTCACCGCCATCATCCACGAAATCGGGGCGCCCGCCCACATCAAGGGGTATCAGTACCTACGGGAGGCCATCCTCATCGCGGTGGACGATATGGACGTTATCAACGCGGTGACGAAGGTGCTTTACCCGGAGGTGGCCCGGCGCTACGGCACCACCGCCAGCCGGGTGGAACGGGCCATCCGCCACGCCATCGAGGTGGCCTGGGACAGAGGGGACATCGAGACGCTGCAAAAATACTTCGGCTACACCGTCTCCAACGCAAAGGGGAAGCCCACCAACAGCGAGTTTATCGCGATGATTGCCGACCGGCTCCAACTCCAGCGGCGGGGCAACGGCTGAACCACCGGAAACAGGAAACCCATTGGCAGGCGTATGGCCCGCCAATGGGTTTTGTGAATCACAGCTTGGGGGTGCGATAGGTGATTTGATGGCGGGATGGGCCATTGGAAACCATGGTGATGGGGGCCTGAATCTGCTGCTCGATAAAGTCCACATAGGCCTTTGCGTTGTCCGGCAGAGCATCGTAGTCCTTCACGGCGGTGATGTCGGTTTTCCAGCCGGGCAGGGTGGTAAAGACGGGCTTGGCCCGCTCCAGCCTGGCGGGGATGGGGAAGGTATCCGTCACCTGGCCGTCGATTTCATAGCCGGTACAGACCGGAATTTCATCCAGGTAGCTGAGCACGTCCAGGCAGGTCAGCGCCACCTGGGTGGCTCCCTGCACCATGCAGCCGTACCGGGTGGCCACGGTGTCAAACCAACCTACCCGGCGGGGGCGGCCGGTGGTAGCGCCGAACTCGCCCTTGTCGCCACCCCGGCGGCGCAACTCATCCCCGGCGTCCCCCAGCAGTTCACTGACAAAGGGCTCCGTCTTGGCCCCCACGCAGGAGGAGTAGGCTTTCGTGACGGCAATCACGTCCTTGATGGCAGTTGGCGGCACGCAGGCCCCCACCGCGCCGAAGCCGGCCAGGGTGTGGCTGGAGGTGGTCATGGGGTAGATGCCCAGGTCGGGGTCCTTCATGGAGCCCAGCTGGCCCTCCAGCAGGATGGTCTTGCCGGCCTTCTCTGCATCGTGGACGAACTGAACGGCGTCCCCCACATAGGGGCGCAGCGCCTCCCGCTGGGCCATCAGTTCGTCGTACAGCGCCTGCACGTCCAGCTCCGGCTTCTGGTACATATAGCGGAACAGGATGTTCTTACGCTCCACCGCGTCGGTGAGCCGCCGCATCAGCCGCTGGTCGTCATACAGGTCGCAGACCTGGATGCCGGTTTTCGCGTATTTATCGGAATAGAAGGGGGCGATGCCGCTCTTGGTGGAGCCGAAGGCCCTGCCGCCCAGCCGTTCCTCCTCGTAGGTGTCCTGCAAGACGTGGTAGGGCATCAAAATCTGCGCACGCTCGGAAATGAGCAGGTTGGGCGCGGGGAGCCCCCGACCGGTGATGTCCTCCAGCTCCGCAATGAGGCGCTTGATGTCCAGCGCGACCCCGTTGCCAATGACGTTGGTGACGTGGGGATAGAAGGCGCCGGAGGGCAGGATGTGCAGGGCGAATCTGCCATAGTCATTGATGATGGTGTGACCCGCGTTGGCGCCGCCCTGGAAACGGATGACAACATCGGACGTTTCGGCAAGCATATCGGTAATTTTCCCCTTGCCTTCATCGCCCCAGTTTGCACCTACGATTGCTTTAACCATGATGTTTTCTCCTTTTTGCCCCGGCAGCGGGTGCCGAAGCAGCGTGATATGTGCGAAGAACGCTGCCCGTGCCGCCGCATAACGGCCACAGGCAAGTTTATTATACGGGTTTCCCGGCATAATTGCAAGGAGAAAAACAGACATGACGGACAAAAACCGGGGACTGGGAAAAATCAGGGCCGCTCCAGCGTCCCCTCCGGCAGGCGCCAGCGCTCCTCCCCGGAAAATGACCCGCCCCGGGCGTCCTGCACCTGCCAGGTCACCCGCAGCGCGTCCCCCTCCTGGCACACCTGGGCGCTGAGGGCGCACTGCCAGGGGGCGAACCAGCGGGAGCGGCTTCGGGCCGCGCTGCGCTCCGCCCCCGCCTGTCGGGCCAGACGGGCGGCCCGGCGCTGGAAGCAGCGGCCCATGTGCCGGTAAAAGCGGTTCAGCCGACTTTGGGCCCGCCGCGTCCCGCCGGAGAAGCGGGGCAGGGCGGCGGAGGCCGTCAGCACGACCTCTCCGTCCTCCTGGAAGGTCTTTTCCCAGGGGGTCATGGCAAAGGTGAGAGGGGACTGCGGGGGCTGCTTCATGGGATACCTCCATGCGCCGGGGCGCTGCCGTCAGGTGGAAGGGTGGTATGCACCATCCTATGCGCCGGGTGAGGAGCTTGTTTTTCTTTTATCGTTCCTGCTCAAAAAACACCCCACAGCCAGCGAATCTGACCGTGGGGTTTCTCAGGGGAAATGCAGGCCCGCCGGTGAACACCGGTCTTATTTCCCCTTTAAAATCGCGTCCGCCTGCCGCCAGTTGGGGCAGAAGGACTCCAGGTAACGGTAGAACCGGGCGTTGTGGCTCCCCTCCAGCAGGTGGGTCAGCTCGTGATACAGCACCATCTCCAGGCACTCCGGCGGGTACTTTGCCAGGGCCAGGTTCAGGGTGATGCTCCTGGCGGTCGGGTTGCAGCTTCCCCACCGGGAGGACATCTTCCGCACCTGCCACCGGTTGACGGTCAGCCCGGTGCGCTTCTGGCACCGCTCCAGCATGGGAGGGATGGCCTGCTTCATCTGGCGGCGGTACCATTCGTCCACCACGCCCTCCCGCTGCTCCGCCGTGCTGGGGCCGACCTCCAGCAGCAGCCCGCCATCCTGCCCGGTGATGTAACCGCAGTTCTCCTGAATGGGCCGCACCTCCAGCGTCCACAGTTCCCCCCATACGGGCAGCTGCTCCCCGGTGACGTAGGCGTGGGCCTGTAAATCGGGCCTGGCCTGCATCCGGGCCTGATGGGTGTCGATCCACCGGCGCTTTTCCCGGACGAAGGCCCTGATCTCCCGGTCTGTGGTGCGGCTGGGACAGGTAACGGCCACATGGCCGTCGGGCTTCTTCAGCCGGAGATACATATTCTGAATGGCCTTGCGCTCCACCGTGACGGTCAGGCCGTCTATCACAAGCTGCTGCATGGCGTGCGCCCCCTTTCCGCTGTGCTGCTGTCATTATACCCGGAAATGGGGGCGGAGGCAAGGGCGGGGTTCGGTTATTTACGGAAATCAAGTTTGAAATCCAGTTTACACGGGAACCCCTTCACCGGCGACAGCCGGTGAAGGGGTTCCTTTGGTACGTTTAAATGAAAACTTGATTTCCGTGGGTCAGGCAACCTTGCCCTTGACGACGTTGTAGGTCTTGCCGTTGTAAGTGACCTTGCCGGTGTAAGAACTCTGCATCTTGCCGTTCTTCACATAGTACCAACTGCCGGAGGAATACTTCACCAGGCCGGTGTAGCTATAGTCGATTTTACCGTTCTTGACATAGTACCAGCTACCGGAGG
>JAJQFX010000194.1 GCA_021200895.1 Clostridiales bacterium
GAACCGCTACTATGGCTGGTACGTCATGGGCGGCTATCAGATGAGCGACGCCGAGGTTGCCTTCCACAAGGAACTGGACGGCTGGCAGGCCATCGCCGGGGAGCGGCCCCTGATTTTCACCGAGTACGGCGCGGACACCCTGCCCAGCGAGCATAAACTCCCCTCCGTCATGTGGAGCCAGGAGTATCAGGACGAGTATCTGGAGATGAACCACCGGGTCTTTGACAGCTATGACTTCATCCAGGGCGAACTGGTGTGGAACTTCGCAGACTTCCAGACCACTGAGGGCATCATGCGGGCCAACGGCAACAAGAAGGGCGTTTTCACCCGTCAGCGCCAGCCCAAGGACGCCGCCTTCGTCTTCAAGGCACGGTGGGAGTCCCTGCCCCTGGACTACAAGGGCTGATTTGAGCAACTGAGCATCGGTTTGAACCGTTGGACACGCCGCGCTCCGGAGCGGCCGCTGCGGAGCGCAGGCTTCCATAAATGAAACGTAAACCAAGGAGGAATTACTATGGCTATGAAAATGGGCTGGCGTTGGTATGGCGAGGGCAATGACCCCGTCACTCTGAACGACATCAAGCAGATTCCGGGCGTGGAGAGCATTGTCTGGGCCCTGCATGACAAAATGCCGGGCGAAATTTGGGAGGTCGATGAGATTCAGAAGGTCGCCGACCAGATTCACGCCTATGGCTTTGATATGGATGTGGTGGAGTCCGTCAACGTCCATGACGACATCAAAATCGGCCTGCCCACCCGCGACAAGTATATTGAGAACTACAAGCAGTGCATCCGCAACCTGAGCAAGTTCGGCGTCAAGGTCATCTGCTACAACTTTATGCCCATCTTTGACTGGACCCGTACCGACCTGTTCCATCCAGTAGGCGACGGCTCCACCGCCCTGTTCTATGACCCCAAGGAAATCAAGGGCGATTACCGCGCCATGGCGGACTATATCATGAGCTTCACCGAGAAGTACAACATGACCTTCCCCGGCTGGGAGCCGGAGCGGATGGCCAAGCTGGACGAGTTGTTCCAGGCCTACGCCCCCGTCACCAAGGAAAAGCTGTGGGACAACCTGAAGTACTTCCTGGAGGCGCTGATGCCCACCTGCCATGAGTGCGACATCAAGATGGCCATCCACATGGACGATCCCCCCTGGGACATCTTCGGCCTGCCCCGCCTGCTGGTGGACGCCGAGTCTGTGGACAAGTTCCTGGCCATGGTGGACGACCCCTATAACTGCCTGACCCTGTGCTCTGGCAGCCTGAACGCCAACCCGGAGAACAACGTGGCTGACATCGTCCGCAAGCACTGCGACCGCATCGCTTTTGCCCACATCCGCAACATCCATCACTTCCCCGACGGCTCCTTCTCCGAGGCGGCCCACCGGGACTGCTGCGGCGAGACCGGCATTATCGACATCCTCCGCGCCTATCACGACTGCGGCTTCAACGGCTATATCCGTCCCGACCACGGCCGTCAGCTGTGGGAGGAAGGCCCCGGCGTCTGCCGCCCCGGCTACGGCAAGTATGACCGTGCCCTGGGCATCCAGTATATGCTGGGCGTCTGGGATCTGCTGGACCGGCTGGACGAGGAAAAGCAGGCTGCAAAGCAGTAAGCCCCGCTCCATTTTCAACGAATGTTCACCCCGCCGGAGGGGAAGGCACCCCTGCCGCCCCTTCGGCGGCCCCTGAATCAGTTAATTTTTAAGAAAAGAAGGTCATTCCCATGAAAATGAATCTCGCCTCCCTGAACGATAAGGCCGGTTGGGCCGCCGCTGGCGTCACCCTGCCTCAGTACGACGTTCCCGCCGTCATCGCCAACACCAAGGCCAACCCCGTCTGGATTCACTTTGGCGCAGGCAACATCTTCCGCGGCTTTATCGGCTCCCTGGCCCAGCGTATGCTGAACGCCGGTGTCACCGACAAGGGCATCATCGCCGCCGAGACCTTTGACTATGGCATCATCACCGACATCTATGACCCCTATGACAACCTGACCCTGAACGTCACCCTGAACGCCGACGGCTCCTTTGGCCGTGAGATTCAGGCCGGCATCGTGGAGGGCATCCAGGTGGACAGCACCAACCCCGCCATGATGGCCCGGATGAAGGAAATCTTCACCAACCCCGGCCTGCAAATGCTCTCCTTCACCATCACCGAGAAGGGCTACGCCCTGCGCCGGGTGGACGGCTCCCTGATGCCCGTGGTGGAAGCCGACATGAAGGAAGGCCCCGCCTCCGCCCGCCACGCCATGAGCATCGTCTGCGCCATGCTGCTGGAGCGGTTTAAGGCCGGGAAGTATCCCGTGGCCGTGGTGTCCATGGACAACTGCTCCCACAACGGTGAGAAGCTCCAGGCTTCCGTCATGGAAGTGGCCAACGCCTGGCTGGCCAACGGCTTCGTGGGCCAGGACTTCATTGACTACCTGACCGACGAGAGCACCGTCACCTTCCCCTGGTCCATGATCGACAAAATCACCCCCCGTCCCGCCCCTGTGGTGCAGGAGGCCCTGGAGGCTTCCGGCATTGAGGACATCGCCCCGGTCAAGACCGCCAAGGGCACCTTCATCGCGCCCTTCGTCAACGCCGAGCGTCCTCAGTACCTGGTAGTGGAGGACAAGTTCCCCAACGGCCGTCCTCCTCTGGAGAAGGCCGGCGTCTACTTCGGCGACCGGGATACCGTCAACAAGTCCGAGACCATGAAGGTCACCACCTGCCTGAACCCGCTGCACACCGCCATGAGCGTCTATGGCTGTATGCTGGGCTACACCCTCATCGCTGACGAGATGAAGGACCCCGACATCGTGGCCCTCATCAAGCGGCTGGGCTATGTGGAAGGTCTGCCCGTGGTGGTCAACCCCGGCATCCTGGACCCCAAGGCGTTCATCGATGAAGTGGTGGAGGAGCGCCTCCCCAACCCCTTCATGCCTGACACCCCCCAGCGTATCGCCACCGACACCTCCCAGAAGATTCCCGTCCGCTATGGCGAGACCATCAAGAGCTATATCAAGAAGGGCATGGATTTGAACGACCTGGTATCCATCCCCCTGGCTATCGCGGGCTGGCTGCGCTATCTGCTGGGCGTGGGCGACAATGGCGAGCCCATCGAAGTCTCCGCCGACCCCATGAAGGCCGACATCCAGGCCAAGCTGGCCGGTATCAAGGTGGGCGATCCCTCTTCTTACAACGGCGAGCTGAAGGAAATTCTGTCCAACACCGTGCTGTTTGCCACCGACCTGACTCAGACCGTCCTGGCCGACAAAATCGAGGAGATGTTCGTCTCCGAGCTGGCTGGCCCCGGCGCTGTCCGCGCTACCCTGCAGAAGTATCTGGCCTAATTCGCGTGATACCGGCTCCCTCCGGAGCCGGTATCTCTGAAAGGAAAAGGAACCGTATATGAAAGCATTCATGGATCAGGACTTCCTGCTGACCACCGATACCGCCAAGGCGCTGTATCATAACGTGGCGGAGAAGCTCCCCATCATCGACTATCACTGCCACATTCCCCCCGAGCAAATCGCGGAGGATGTGAAGTTTGACACCATCACCCAGGTCTGGCTGGGGGGCGACCACTATAAGTGGCGCGTCATGCGGGCCAACGGCGCTACCGAGGATTTGGTCACCGGCGACGCCCCCGACCGGGAGAAGTTCCGCGCCTTTGCGGAGACCATGCCCAACCTCATCGGCAACCCCCTGTACCACTGGAGCCATCTGGAGCTGCAGCGGGGCTTCGGCATCACCGAGCCCCTGACCCCCAAGAACTGCGACCGCATCTATGACGAGGCCAACGAGCAGCTGAAGAACTACTCCGCCCGTCAGCTGATGGAGAAGTTCAACGTCAAGGCCATCTGCACCACAGACGACCCCATTGACGACCTGCACTGGCACAAGCAAATCGCGGAGGACAAGAGCTTCTCCATCAAGGTGCTGCCCGCCTTCCGCCCGGACAAGGCCGTGAACGTGGATAAGCCCACCTTCGCGGGCTATATCCCCCAGCTCAGCGCCGTGGTGGGCTACCCCATCACCTGCACCGCCGACGTCATCCGTGCGCTGGAGGACAGAGTTGACTTCTTCGCCGCCGCCGGGTGCCTCTGCGCCGACCACGGCCTGGACTACTGTATGTACGCCGAGCCTGACCTGGCGGTGGCCGACCAGGCCTTCGCCGTAGCCATGGCAGGCGGCAAGCCGGACAAGGCCTCCGCTGACGCCTTCAAGACCGCCGTTACCATCGCCTGCGCCAAGGCTTACACTGACCATAACTGGGTCATGCAGATTCACTTCGGCTGCCTGCGGGACAACAACAAGCCCGCCGTAGCGGTGATGGGCCCCGACCACGGCCATGACGCCGTGAACAGCCAGAGCGGCGTGGAGAACCTCTCCCCCCTGCTGAACGCCTTTGTGGAGAACGACGGCCTGCCCAAGACTATCCTGTACAGCCTGTCCCCGGCGGACAACACCGCCATCGCCACCATCATGCAGTGCTTCCAGGGCGGCGGCGTCCCCGGCAAGCTCCAGCAGGGCAGCGCCTGGTGGTTTAACGACAACCTGCCCGGTATGCGCCAGCAGATGACCGACCTGGCCTGCAACGGCGTGCTGGGCCGCTTCGTGGGTATGCTGACCGACAGCCGCTCCTTCCTGAGCTACACCCGTCACGAGCACTTCCGCCGCATCCTCTGCCAGCTCATCGGTGAGTGGGTGGAGTCCGGCCAGTATCCCGCCGACATGGAGCAGCTGGAGAAGCTGGTGGCCGACATCTGCTTCAACAACACCAACGAGTTCTTCGGCTTCCAGGTGTAACCGGAATCAATCAATTTTCATCAGGAGGTTTTGTCTTATGAATGAATTTAACTCTGCCATTGCCAAAATCGGCGTTGTGCCCGTCATCAAGCTGAACAACCCGGAGCGGGACGCCGCCCCCCTGGCCAAGGCCCTGTGCGAGGGCGGTCTGCCGGTGGCTGAGGTCACCTTCCGCGCCGCCGGTGCGGACAAGGCCATCAAGATCATGAAGGAGACCTGCCCTGACATGATCGTGGGCGCGGGCACCGTGCTGACCGTGGCTCAAATCGAGACCGCCGTGGCCGCTGGCGCGCAGTTCATCGTCTCCCCCGGCTTCAACTACAAGCTGGCCGACAAGTGCCAGGAGCTGAACCTGTCCTACTACCCCGGCTGCACCACTCCCACCGAGTACCAGATGGCCCTGGAGTACGGCTATGAGGTGCTGAAGTTCTTCCCCGCCGAGCAGAGCGGCGGCCTGGCGAAAATCAAGGCCATGAGCGCCCCCTTCGCCATGTTCAAAATCATGCCCACCGGCGGCATCTCCCTGAAGAACCTGGAGGAGTACCTCTCCTGCCCGGTCATCGCGGCCTGCGGCGGCAGCTACATGGTCAAGGCTGACGACATCGAGAGCGGCAACTGGGAGAAAATCATCGACCTGTGCAAGCAGTCCCGCGCCATCGTGGACAAGGTGCGCGGCTGACCGTCTGTCTCGTATATCCTACCCGGAGTCCGGCTCCGCCCGGCTCCGGGTTTTTCACTACATCAATGAAAAGGAAAGCAGGTATCCCATGAAAGAAATCATCTCTATCAATGACGGCTGGACCCTCACCTTCCCCAAGGGCGAGCGCCCCACGGAAACGGTTGACCTCCCCCACACCTGGAACGCTGTGGACGGCATGGACGGCAACGGCTCC
>JAJQFX010000296.1 GCA_021200895.1 Clostridiales bacterium
TGGTTTTGTGCGCCCTTTTGGGGTATCATGCTTAGATTACAATGTTTCAACCTTTTACCTTCTTTGGAAAACAGCATAGGCGTCACCCGTTTAAGACGGCCTCCAACGCTTCGGCGGCGTCCGCCCGGATGTTCAGGTCGGCGATTTGGTCGAACTGCGTTGCAGAGGGATTGATTTGCACCAGCTTTGTCCCGGCCTTCATGCGGCTTAAGTATTCCTCGCTGCGGAAACCCGTGGTGCCAATGATCAGCACCAAATCTGCCTGGGCAATCAGGCCGGCAGCTTTCCGCATACTCTCCCGGGAAGCCTCGGTGCTGGCGCTGCTGTCCCGGCAGAAGGCGGTAGGCATCAGGGGTGCGCCGCACTTCTGACAGCGGGGCATATGCCCCTGATTCCACACCTGATAATCATAGCAGCGCGTGCCGCAGTCAATGCAGATATTGTCCCGGAAGCTGCCCTGAAATTCAATCACGTTCTGGGAACCGGCGATGGTGTGCAGGCAGTCCAGATTCTGGGTGACAATGCCGCAGAGCTTGCCCTGCCGCTCCAGCTCCGCCAACTGCTTGTGAACCGTGCTCGGCCCCTTGACAAAGGCGGCATCCAAAAAGGCATCCTTCATGACCGCGTAAAACTTCTCCGGGTTCTTGCGGACATAGGGCGCGGAAAAGATGCGTCCGGCGTTCATCCTGCCGACGCTCTGTTTCAGCCGACGCATCCCGTAGAGGTAGGAGATGCCCGCGCCGGTGACGGCGACGGTTCTGCTGCTCTGCTCTATGTATTCTTTTAACTGAGCATATTCCTTTTTCATGGCTTATAACCTCCTGTTCCACAAGGGGAAAGAACGGCAACAGCGCCCATTGGAGGAACCTTATCCTCATCGTGGGCGCTGCCAGTTGATTAGATGTAATTGGTGCTAAGCGAGACAGACAGTTCCCGCGGCTGCGCGGCTCCGCTGAGGCTGTAGCCAAGCGCTGCGGCGGAGACAGGTTTGAAGCCCTCCGGAATCCCCATCTTCGCGCACAATTCGGGGTTCCGGCCAAGGGCCTGCACAGCACCCCAGAGATAAATGTTGTCCACCCCGGCATCCGTGGCGGCAATCAGCATATTCTCAATGACACAGGCCGCGTTGGCGTATTCCACGCTGGGGGCCATCTGTTTGGGCGCAGCGGAGACAAAGACCGCCGCAGGCGCACCATAGAAGAAATCCCGCGGCTCAATTTTCATAGCGGCGGCGGTGGCCTGGTTGATTTCATCGAGGATATCCTTGCTGCGGCAGACCGTCAGGTGCAGAGAATCCCGCTGGTTCCCGCCGATGGGAGCCTGACAGCCCGCCTTCACGATGGTATCAATGACCTCATCTGGCACAGCCTTGTTCGGGTCAAAGTCCCTCGTTGATTTTCTTTTTGCAATGGCTTCTAATGTTTGCATAGAAAATGCCTCCTTAATGTAATCCGAGTAATTACATTATAGTGTATTGAAACCGTAATGTCAAGTGTTACAATTGATTTTTAGGAAAAAATCTGTTATACTTTTGTTAACGCTTAGGGAACCTCTGAATAAATGAACGAGAGCGAATTGCGAGGAAATTTGCGTCAGAAAAAGGCGCAAAAGCGCAGGAATCCTGACGGATTTCAAGATTTTGCAACGCGTTTATGACGGAAATTTACCGCAAGGCGCCGAAGTGCATTTGTTCAGTTCAGAGGTTCCTTAGATAGAGAGGAAAAAGGTGGTCGTATGCGCGTCAGCAAAAAATTCCCAACTGCGGTTCACGCTCTGCTCTATGTTGCGGTTCTATCCCCGAAACGCCGGGTGACAAGCACCCTTGTTGCGGAAAGCACTGGCTCCAACGCCGTCACAATCAGGAATCTTTTTCTTGACCTGTCCAGGGATGGCCTGCTGACGGCATCTGCCGGAAAAAACGGCGGCGTCCATCTCGCCAAGGAGCCAAAAGACATTACCCTGTGGGATGTGTACCAGGCGGTGGAGACCAATGATGTGGAGGAGATTTTCAAACCCCACGAAACGGACAGCACCTGCCCTGTAGGGAAAAATATCTATCAGCTTCTGTATCCGCATATGCTGGATGCCGTGACCGCCATGAAGGGCAGTATGGAGCAGGTGACGCTGGAGACTCTGCTGAATGAACTAAAAACTCTGCTGAGAGACGTTCCGTCTGGAGACTGTACACAGAGTTTGGCGGAGCTGCAGGAGGAAACCTCGTAACCGGGTTACAGCCGTGTCCTGCACGCAAATCCTTCCGCCATCGCAGCGTTACAGCGTCTCATCCAAATAATGAAGCCCTGTTAATGCTTCGGAGGCCTCCCACAGCTTTTTTGCGGTATCCAAATTGTGGGACGCTTTATTTGACTTGACAACATCCGGCATCCTGTCCTTTGACGGCCCGAAGTATTCGCCTCCCACGACCGCTGTATCTGTAGCCGCACGAATCAGCGGCATTGCGCCGTAGATGGTCGGCTTCAAAAAACTGGCCACCAGCGTTAAGAACTTCTTTGTGAAGTCATTATTCGCCTGGGCAGGCATGATATTTGTCTGCGCTAAACCTGGGTGCGCAGCAAGCGAAATCGTAGGCTTGCCCGTGCGCGTAAGACGCCGCTGCAGTTCATACGCGAACAGCAGCATTTCCATTTTGGAACGGCCATACGCCCGCCATCTGCCGAAGCCCTTTTTATTCTTATAATACAGATTGTCAAAATCGATTCTATTCCCAAAAAAGTAGGCAAGGCTGCTGACGCTGACAACTCTTGCGCCAGGCGTCGCTTCCAGCAGGTCAAATAGCCTTGCTGTCAGCGCAAAGTGGCCGAGATAGTTGGTCGCGAAGTGATTTTCAAACCCGTCAACGGTTTCGGAATAGGGCGCCGCCATAATGCCGGCATTGTTGACGAGCACATCGAGCCGCTCATATTTCTGCATGAATTGGGCTGCGAAATCTGCAACGCTTTTTTGACTGGCAAGGTCTAAAAGCATGGTATCCAAATCCGCGCCCGGAACATCGTCCCGAATCTTTTGCACGGCCGCCTCCGCTTTTTGCGGATTTCGGCAGGCCATCACGACCTTTGCGCCTTTGCGGGAAAGCTCCTTTGTCGTTTCAAACCCCAGGCCGCTGTTCGCCCCGGTCACAATCATCACTTTGCCGGAAAGATTTGGTACGCTCTCTAATGTCCAACTCATAATCATTCTCCCACATGAAATTCTGACTGCATCATATCCTTCAGGGTGACGTTCGGATTTTGGTAGCGCCTGCGCTTCTCCGGCACGTTGGGGTGGCGAATCGCCTGGTTCGGGCACCACATGATACAGGCCATGCACTGCTGGCAGTCGTGGCCCCAGACCACGCCCTCCTCAGTCAGATGGATGTTCCCGTTTTTGCAGAGCTTCTCACAGACGCCGCATTTGGTGCAGGCATCGGTGGTGTAGAAGCCGCCCTCCACGCTGTCCCGGTCTACGCCCAGCCAGCCGTTGAAGGTTTTGGAAGCGCCTGCGAGAAACTTGCGGTTGATGCCCTTGCGGTTCCTGGTGGGTGCGTCCGATTGGATTTTTCCCGCAATTTTAACCGTGGCTTTCGCCTCATGGTTCAGGTAGATGCGGTTGACCCAATCCGGCATGGGGGAAAAGCCCACAATGTGGTTGGGCGGCATGGGGAGCACGAAGGTCTGAACAGCAAAGTCCGTTTTCGGCTGCAAAATGGCTTTCAGGTCGATGCAGACATAGCCGTCATAGCCGCCGCAGGTGGCAATGATGAAAATCTTCTGCCGTCTGGAGCAGCGGAGTTTTTCGCAGACCTCCTTCACCACTCTCGGCGGACGGACAAACCAGGTGGCGGTCACAATGCCGATTCTTGCGTAGTCTGCCGGAACCTCCGGGTCATCCCGCAGGGTGTAGACGGACAACAGCGTTGTATTTCCCAGCTTCTCGCCAATGTGCTTCGCCACAGAGAGGCTGTTGCCGGAGCCTGAGTAATAATAGATGACTGTCTTTTCGGCCATTTGACACCTCCAGTTGTGTTCCTATTTCAGACCGACCCTTTGCAGGATAGAGGGCTTACTGTCCCGCCAGAGTTCCAGCACCTTTTCCTTATGATAGCCGTACATCTCTTCCTCGGCAAAGGGATAGGGATTCTTCCGGCTGCGCATCAGCAGCACGGGTGCAATGAAGCAAATGAGCATCGCGATGATTGCACCGGGGACGCCAACCCAGAGCTGCCACGCCTTTTCCGGCATGGTGGTACAGACATACCAGATATAATAGATGGCGACAGGCAGCTGTAAAAACACCGTGGAGCCCAGCCCTGGGTTGTAAAAATCCTTCAACGAGAAGTTGATAAGCAGGCCATGGGCCGCCAGCTGCACCAGCACGCACAATACCTGAGAGGCGCCCAGCCAAATCACATTGGGGAAGCAAATCGCCAGAATGTAAAAGGCGTAGCACAGGAACACGTTGCAGATAAAGCACTGCTGCGCGTTAAAGGGATACCGCTCCGGCGCTTCCTTCTCCCGGAAGGCGGCCATGTTGGTGATGGACGGCATCCCGCCGGGGAAGCCGTATTCCTCCACCTGATGAACCAGCATAGCCATCCAGCTGAAAATCAGAATCACTTGGATTGTCGGCAGGTGGTCACAGCCCCACAGCCCCATCAGGAATGCCAGGAGGACAAACAAAACGCCGCCAATCCAGTACCAGTATCGTCTCCAGAATTTCATACCGTTTGCCTCGAATCACTTCTTCCAGAAGGAGGGGTACTTCTCATAATACTTGGCGTCGGCAAAGGCGAACACGCCCTTGTCCTGCTTGTACACCCACTTTTTCAGCGGCGTTTCCGTCAGGACAATGCAAATCAGCATCATAATGATAAACAGGATGATTGCCCAGAGCCAGTCGCTGCCGGTAACGTTTTCCAGATGCGCCACGATATAGACTCCCGCAGGTAGGAACATCATCCAGGAGGTGGCGAAGCCAGGGTGATAGATGGTTTTCTTGCCGTCCTTCCTCAGCCAGAAATAGGTGAGGGTGCCTCCGCCGGTGTGGGCCAGCACCTCGATGAAGCACAGCAGCATCATGCACAGGGCGGTGGCGTTGGAGAGGCCAGTGAAGAGGCTGAGCACCAGGTAGCACAGCGGAATCCACTGCAAACCCACGTTGGTAATCATGTCCGTCAGGCGGCTCATGGGGAACCGGTCAAGCTGCTGCTTTTCCTTCTCCTTCGGCCCCAGAAGCACGTTGTAAAAGATGTGGAGGCCGCCGGGGAATTTCCACTCCTCCAGCACATGGAAGGGCATAATCATCGCCACAAACACCGCGCCCTGCGCGCCCAGAGGCATTTCGTCCCAGAAGATGGCAGCGAGTACGCCGGTGACGACCCCCGTCATGCAAATGAAGATGATCCAGTTGATGTCACACCATTTATCCAGCTTTTTCACCATTGTTATTTGGCCTCCTTTGCAGCCTTTGCCGCTTTTCGCTCTTCCCACAGCGCCGCGACGTGTTCCTTGTTGTAACCGTACAGCTCCCGGTCCTCAAAGGGATAGGGAGAATTTTTGTCCTT
>JAJQFX010000039.1 GCA_021200895.1 Clostridiales bacterium
AGCGCAGGCCGAATGGCCAATTCCTCTTATGCGCGAATGCAGGGAGCAATGGCCGAAGGCCATGCGAGTCGCAGACGCAAATTTCCTCGCAATCCGCTCTCGTCCATTTATTCAGAGGTTCCTTAGACTTCACTCTACTAGCCGCTGCTCAACGGAAAATCCACAAAAAAGCTCTTCACCAGCGCGGCTGCCTCCCGCAGATAGAGATAGGCGCGGTATTCTATCCCGCCGGGGACGCTGGCCGCCAAGCAGTCCGCGTTGACCCCGCAGCGCCCGGCCAGCAGCCGCACCCGCGCCAGGTGGGGCGCGCTGGACACAACCAGAAGGTGTTCGGCGGGCAGCCCCGCCTCCTTCAGCAGCGCGATGGAGCAGGTCAGGTTCTCCAGTGTGTTGGTGGCCTGTTCTTCCAGATAGATGCGGTCAGAGTCGATGCCGTAATCCTCCTCCAGCGCGGCGGCCATCACTGCTGCTTCGGACACGGTCTCGCCGGTGTCCACGCCGCCGGTGACCACAACCGGCACGTCGGGATGCTCCGCCAGCCACGCCGCTCCGGCGGAAATCCGCCGCTTCAACACTGGGGAGGGCTCCCCGTCCCAGACGGCGGCCCCTAAAATCACCACAGCGTCCGGCTCTGCGTCGGACAAAGCGCTTTGAGCGCCGCAGAGCACCACGCCCTCCAGCGCTCCGAAGGCCAGCACCCCGGCGGCCACTACGCCGAGCAGCCCCCGGCGGAGCCGCCGCCCCGCCTTCCCGCCGAAGTGGAAGGACAGGGCCAGCACCAACAGCACGCAGCCTATCCCCGCCAGCGCCAGCGCCCCAAAAAGCATTGGCCTGCCCCCGGCAGCGAACACTCCAGCGCCCGCCAGCAGGCACAGCGCCCCCAGCGCGGCGGTGCAAAGTTCAGGAATCCGTTTCTTCATGCCTCGCCCTCCAACTGGAGAGACAGCGCCTCCCACGCCTCGTACAGCGCGGCCAGCTGCTCCTCCTGGGCCTCCTTTTGAGCGGCGAGGTCGGTGAGCTTCTCATAGTCGGTGGCGCAGGCTGCCATCTCGGCCTCCAGGTCGGCCCCGGCCTGCTCGGCGGCGGCGATCTCCCGCTCCAGCTGGGCCAGTTTCTTCGCCGCCAGCTTGGTGCCGCCGGGCTGCTTCGGCTTCTCCTTTTTGGGCTTCTTCGGCTCCGGTTTCAGAACCTCCCGCAGCTCCAGGTCACGGGCTTTTTTGGCAAGCCAGCCCTCATAGTCCCCCCGGAAGTCGGTGATGTTCCCGTCCTCCAGCGTCCAGATGCGGGTGGCGAATTTTTTGATAAAGTATCGGTCGTGGCAGACGAAGAGCAGCGCCCCGTCGAAGTCCGCCACGGCGGACTCAATCCACTCCCGGCTGGCGATGTCCAGATGATTGGTAGGCTCGTCCAGGATCAGCAGGTTGATGCGCTCGTCCATCAGCAGGCACAGCTTCAGCCGGCTCAGTTCCCCGCCGGACAGGGCAGAGACGGGCTTAAACACGTCCTCCCCCCGGAAGTGGAAGGCTCCCAGCCTATCACGGGCCTCCTGGGGGGTGCAGTTCTGCTCGTAGAGCATGGTGTCCACCAGGGAGCGTTCCATATGGTCGAACCGGACGATTTGGGGCAGATAGCCGGGGCGGACGGCGGGGCCGAAGTGGATATAGCCGCTGTCCGGCGCGTCCTCCCCCAGCAGCAGCTTCAGGAAGGTGGTCTTGCCGGTGCCGTTGTCCCCCAGAAGGGCAATGCGCTCCCCGCCGGTGACGGTGAGGGAGATATGGTCAAAGAGGGTGCGGCCATCGTAGGACTTTTTCAGGCCGTCCACGGTGAACACCTCATCCCCCTGGAAGTCCAGGGAGGTGAAGCCCATGGTCATGGCACGCTCTTTGCCTACCGGCTTTGCCACGGTTTGCAGCTTTTCCATCCGCTTCTCCATGGAGAAGGCCCGCTTATACAGCTTGTCGTTGCCCTGGAACGCCCAGAGCTTCATCTTCTCCGCCGCCTCGGTAAGCTGGGCCACTTTGGCCTGCTCCTTCTCGTACTGGCGAAGCTGCTCCTGATAGCGGCGCTCCTTCTCCTCCACATAGAAAGAGTAGTTGCCGGAGTAAAACGCCGCTTTGCCGTCCTGAATCTCCACGATGCGCTGCACCACCCGGTCTAAAAAGTACCGGTCGTGGGAGATGGCCAGGACGGTGCTCTTAAAGCTGTCCAGATAACCCTCCAGCCACTCCACGGCGTGGAGATCCAGGTGGTTGGTGGGTTCGTCCAAGAGCAGAATGTCCGTGTCCTCCAGGATGAGGCGGCCCAGGTTCACCCGGGTCTTCTCCCCGCCGGAGAGTTGGGCAAAGAACTGTCGCCGCATGGCGGGGGAGATACCCAGGCCGTTGGCTACCTTGCCGATCTGCACGTCCAAATCGTAGCCCCCCGCCAGCTGGAAGGCGGCAGAGAGGCTGTCATAGCGCTGCAAGGTCTCTTTGGAGGAGTCCCCGGCGGCCATTTTGGCGGTGAGAGCCTCCATCTCCCGCTCCATTTTGTGGACGCGGGCAAAGGCGGTGTCCAATACGTCGTCCACCGTGTATTCGTCAGGATACACCGGTATCTGGGAAATCAGCCCCATCCGTTTGCCGGGGGCCAGGAACACCTGGCCCTCGTCATAGTCGTACTCACCGGTGAGGATTTTGAACAGCGTGGTCTTGCCGCAGCCGTTTTTGCCCAGCAGGCCCACCCGTTCGCCGGAGCTGACGTGGAAGGTCAGCCCCCGGAGTACGTCCTCGCCCACGGTGAAGGATTTTGTCAGGTTGTTTACAGAAATGTCAATCATGGTCTACAGTCAGGTACACCGCGGCGCACGCCGCAGTGTACCGATAGGGAGCGTTTAGGTTACGTTTCACGGAACTTGTTGGCGGCCAGCGTCTCGATATAGTCCACCAGTTCCTCCAGCCGCATCCCGCGGCTGGCCTTGCACAGGATGGTGCAGCCGGGGCGGAGAATGTGCTCCAGCACCACCTTGGCCTCCTCCTTGTTGGGGCGGGTATAGCACTCCGCAATGCCCGCCGCCATGGCCCCGTTGTAAATATACTCCGCCAGGTCGCCCACAGCCAGCAGGCAGTCGATGCCGCACTGACCCACGAAGCGGCCCACGCTCTCGTGGAGGGCGGGGCCAAGCTCCCCCAGCTCCAGCATATCCCCCAGGACGGCCACCTTGTAGCTGCCGGAGGTCTTGCTCAGCACCTCCACCGCCGAGCGCATGGACTGGGGGTTGGCGTTGTAGGTGTCATTCAGCACGGTGACGCCGCCGGGGAGGGATACCCGATCCATCCGCATTTTAGTGGGGACGAAGTTCAGGATGCCCCGGTGAACCTCCTCCGTGGTCATGCCGAACCAGCTGCCCACGGCCACGGCGGCCAGGGCGGGATAAATCATGTGGGAACCCAGGCCGGGGATGGCCTGCCGCCACTGGCCCTGAGGGGAGCGCACGTCCATCACCACATGGTCGTCAAACCCCTCGTCCAGGTCGGCGCAGCCGAAGTCACACCGGCTGTCCCAGCCGTACCAGAGGATCTGCTGCTCCAGCTTGCCGGAGAGTGTGGAGAGGAGGGGGTCGTCTCCGTTCAGCACGGCCACCCCCTTGCCGTTCATGCCGTTGAAAATCTCGCTCTTAGCCTTCAGGGTGTTCTCCCGGGAGCCGAGGTTCTCGATATGGGCGTCGCCGATGTTAGTGATGACGGCTACATCCGGGTTGACGATGTTCGTCAGGTAGTCTATTTCCCCGGGGTGGTTCATCCCCATCTCAATGACGGCGATTTCGTGGCTACTATCCAGCCGGAACAGGGTTTTGGGAACGCCGATATTGTTGTTAAAGTTGCCGTCGGTTTTCAGCACCCGGAAGCGAGCGGACAGGACGGAGGCCACCATATCCTTACAGGTGGTCTTGCCCACGCTGCCGGTGATGCCCACCACCTTGATTTGGAACTTGTGCCGATAGTAGCGGGCCAGGTCGCCCAGGGCCTGCATGGTGTCCTCCACCAGCACATAGAAGCGGTCCGGGGCGTAGCGCTCCAAGGGGCGCTGGGTCAGCGTCCCCGCGGCGGCGGTCAGGGCGCTTTCAATATAGGCGTGGCCGTCAAACCGCTCCCCCACCAGGGGGACGAACAGGGAGCCGCCTGCCATGGCGCGGCTGTCCGTGTCCGCGGCGGTGATGGCGGTGGACAGATCCTGGCTGCCCCCCAGCAGCGTGCCGCCGGTGGCGGTCAAAATTTCCTGCAATGTGATAGGTTCCATGCTATTTAGCCCTTTCTGGCCTCCAGAGAGGCGCGGATGATAGTCTCACAGAGGTCGCCGTAGCTCAGACCCGTCACGGCAGCCTCCTGGGGCACCAGGCTGGTGGGGGTCATGCCGGGGAGGGTGTTGATTTCCAGAAACCAGGGGGTGCCGTCCGGGGTGACGATGAAGTCCGCCCGGGCGTAGACCGCCATGCCCACCGCCTCAAAGACGGTTTTCGTGTCCCTGGCCAGCCGCGCCTCCCACTCCGGGGGGATGGGGGCAGGGGTGGTCTCGATGGCCGCGCCGGGCTGGTACTTGTTCTCGTAGTCATAGAAGCCCTGCTTGGGGACGATTTCAATGGAGGGCAGAGCGTGATCCACCAGGTAGCCCACCTGAATCTCCCGGCCCGCCACATACTGCTCCAGCACCACCTCGCCCCCCAGGGCCAGGCAGTCGGTCAGGGCGGCGGTCAGCTCCTCCGCCGTCTCCGCGATGGAGACGCCGATGGAGGAGCCGGAGGCCAGAGGCTTCACCACCACCGGCAGGGGGGTGCGGGCGGCAATGGTGGGAATGTCCGCCCCGGTGTAGGCGACCTTCTCCCAGGCGGGGGTCTTGACGCCGGTGGGAGCCACCAGCTTCTTGGTCAAATCCTTATCCATGGCGATGGCAGCCCCCATGAAGCCGGAGCCGGTGAAGGGGATGCCCAGGGTCTCCAGGGCGGCCTGCACCCGGCCATCCTCCCCGCAGGCCCCGTGGAGCGCAAGAAAGACGATGTCCGCCATCCGGCACAGTTCCAGCACGCCCTCCCCAAAGAGGCTGTCAGACTGGAACTTCCGGCCCCGTTTCAGCGCCTCCAGGTCGGGGGCCACAGAGGGCACCGTCCGCCAGCTTTCCGGGAGGGGAGCGGAGAACAGCTCCTCCGGGGCACAGTCCTGCTCCTCCATGCCGAGGTACATATCAATCAACGCCGCCTGATGGCCCCGCTCCCGCAGGGCGGCGGCAATCATGGCGCCGGAGGAACGGGCCACGTCCCGCTCCGGGCTGAGCCCGCCGGTCAGCACAACAATTTTCATCCAGGATACCTCCATACGCAGCCCCGCCGGGGCGGCGGGGCGCGGAAACATACAGTATTACTATAGCATATTCCGGGGAAAAGCACAATACTTTGCCTGGGGAATTTCCCGGCAAAAGTCTGCGTTGTCAAATGATGTGACCCCCGGCAGGAGGAGCATAAAACCTAAG
>JAJQFX010000221.1 GCA_021200895.1 Clostridiales bacterium
CCTGCCTGCCGTCCGCTGTGACGGCTTTTTGTTTCTGGCTCATTGAACAGCGCATTGCAAAGCATGACAAAAAGCGTGATGCCGATGAACAGAACCGCATAGCTGAAGCCGAAAGACGGGAGAAAATCCGCGAGAAGGAGCAGACGCTCCTGGTACGCAGTGTTTCCGCCGCTATTGTGCTTGGCACGGCTACAGCAAAGGCTGTGGAACGGATACCAGACACCCACTGCAACGGCGATATGCACGCCGCCTTGGAGTATGCGGACAAAGTCAAGCGGGAGCAGGATGATTTCTTGACCCAGCAGGGTATCGAAAATATCTACGAGGAGGGCTGACAATGGCATCAAAGAAGAAAAAGAAAAAGCGAAAATCTGTCGTGGCGCTCCTGCGCGAAAGCCCAATCAACTATATGTCCGACCTGTTTATCGTGGCGATGGTCCTTAGCTGGATCATCGTCATTTTTATTATGGTGGTAATGGCGATATGGGCGACGGTCAACCTGGCTGACACCTCGGTCTGGTGCTATGTGCAGGAGCTGACGGGAGTACCGCTGACCGCAGGCGGTGCAATCTGGATGGTGAAAAATGGCGTCCAGCACGCCATCGCCAACAACAAGGGCAAGCAGGCACACATGGATTTTCCCGCCGTAAATGCTGACGGCGAAGATGACGGAATCGAAAAGGAATTTGTAATCAGCGGAACTGACGATGATGAAGTGAAAGGATGAGTGATTATTATGGCAACGAAAACGAACACAGGACTGGTAGCATACGCAAAGGCGCAGGTGGGACTTCCGTACTGGTATGGAACCTATGGGCAGACAGCGAATGCCTCACTCTTGTCTGCGAAGAAAAAGCAGTACCCCGACTATTATACGGCTGACGATTTCAAGAGCCGGTACGGAAAGCGGGTGCATGACTGCTGCGGACTGATTAAGGGTTACCTCTGGAGCGACAGCGCAACCTCCACGCCGACCTACAAGTCTTCTCAGGACAAGTCGGCAAACGGACTGTACACAGCGGCGACCACAAAGGGTAAAATCAGCACCTTCCCCAAGACTGCGGGACTGCTGGTGTTCCGTGGCACAAGCACCTCGAAGATTACCCACGTGGGTGTCTACGGCGGGGACGGATACGTGTATGAAGCGAAGAACCACGCCAGCGGTGTCTGCAAGACCGCTTACAAGCAGTCTGACTGGAACTACTGGGCGCAGTGTTCCTACATCACCGATGATACGGCGACCACAACGCTGGCGGCGCAGACTACGGCGGCAGACGAAAAAACCGTGTGGGACTACCTCTGCGGCAAAATTGGCAACGCTTACGGTGTCGCTGGATTGATGGGCAACCTCTATGCGGAATCGGCGCTCATCGCCAACAACCTCCAGAACACCTATAACACCAAGCTGGGCATGACGGATAAGGAGTATACGGACGCTGTGGACAGCGGCACCTATACCGCTTTCTCCTCGGATTCCGCAGGCTACGGCTTGGCGCAGTGGACGTATTCCGCGAGGAAGAAAGCCCTGCTGGAATATGCCGTGGCACAGAAAGCGTCTGTGGGCAACCTTTCCATGCAGCTGGCATTTCTCTATAAAGAAATGTCCGAGAGCTATTCGACCGTGTTGAATACACTGAAGAATGCGACCTCCGTCCTCCATGCATCCAATATCGTGCTGACCAAGTACGAAAAGCCTGCCGACACAGGGACTTCGGTGCAGACGAAGCGCGCCGGTTACGGGCAGACCTACTACGACAAGTATGCGGGGACAAGTTCCTCTGCATCCACCAGCTCGACAAGCTCTGCCGCTACGGTGACGGAGCAGACGGCAACCGACCCGGCGAAGTCCTTCACCAAGAGTCTCGCCGGTACCTACAAGACTACGGCGAATCTCTACATGAGGAACGGTGCCGGTCAGGGCAAAGCAGCAATGGTGGTGCTGCCGAAGGGAACGAGCGTGAAGAACTACGGCTACTACACGTCAGCAAGCGGTGTGAAGTGGCTCTACGTTCAGGTCACCTACAACAATATCAAATACACCGGATTTTGCTGTGGGACGTATCTCAAAAAGCAGTAAGCCGGACAAGAGTGACGCCTGCTGGGGATTGATTTCCCTGGCAGGCGTTATTTTTTTGCGTCAGCACCCCCTCAAACGGCACCGGAAATGTCCGTATGTGGAGGAGGTGCTTTGGTATGACATCTGAACAGGAAATCCAAGTAACAGGTCTGCGTGAACAAGGTTACGGTTATGCCACCATCGCCAAGTCAACAGGACTCACTAAAAATGCTGTTGTTGCATTTTGTCGAAAAAAGGGGCTGACAGGCTGTAAAGCCGCAAACAGCCGTGTAGATATTCCATCAGACCGCTGTCTGCAATGTGGAAAACCCATTGAGCAGAAACCAGGGAGAAAGCACATAAAATTTTGCTCTCCTGAGTGCCGCACAGAATGGTGGAACAGTCACCCGGAGGCTGTGAGCCGCAAGGCAGTTTACAGCTATGTCTGCGCTGGATGCGGAAATACATTTACGGCCTATGGTAATTCCCATCGAAAATACTGCTGCCACGAATGCTACATCCGCGACCGTTACAAAGGCGGTGGCAGCGATGAATGAAGAAGAATTTGGTGCAGAGCTTCGCTACCAGTCCGCTATATCCGTAGTAAAAAATTTGTTCCGGCAGGGGCTTCTGACCGCCGAGGAGTACGCTGAAATTGATACAAAACTGCTTGAAAAATACGCACCATCTTTGGGTACATTATTCTCCGAAAATGACTTGATAACCGGCGACTTTAGAGCGATATATAGTAGCGGAAAGGAGTGATTTTATGCGTAAAATCAGCAAAATAGAGCCTGCTATTCCGGCATTGCCTGTCCGCAAAAAGGTCGCTGCCTATGCGCGTGTTTCCAAGGACACCGAGCGATTGGCACATTCGCTGTCAGCACAAATAAGCTACTACAGCGGACTGATTCAGAGAAACCCAGAATGGGAATATGTCGGCGTATATGCGGATTATGGGATAACCGGGACATCCGCTGATGGGCGGCCGGAATTCATGCGGATGCTGAAGGATTGCGAGGATGGAAAAATCAATATTGTTCTCACGAAATCTATCTCCCGTTTTGCAAGGAACACGGTTGACCTGCTGGAAACGGTACGGCATCTGAAAGAGCTGGGCATTGAGGTCAGGTTCGAAAAAGAGCATATCAATTCGCTTTCGGAGGACGGAGAACTTATGCTTTCCCTGCTTGCCTCATTTGCCCAAGAAGAAAGTCGTTCTATTTCAGACAACTCCAAGTGGGGCATCCGTAAGCGCTTCGAATCCGGCGAAATCGGAACAGCCAATAAGCATATCCTCGGTTATCGCTACGATGAGGAACAGCGGAAATATATCATCATCCCGGAAGAAGCAATTATCGTCCGCAGGATGTTCGAGCTTTATATTGACGGCGTTCCTTTGCAGGGAATCTGCGATGACCTGAATGGCAGCGGATACCGAACCATCAACGGCTGCTTATTCCAAGAGGCATCGCTGATGGTTATGATTCGCAATGAAGTCTATGCTGGAGACACCCTGCGGCAGAAAAGCTACATGGCAGATCCCATCACGAAGAACAAGGCGAAAAACAAAGGTGAATTCCCGAAATACTATATGCCCGATACCCACGAGGCAATCATCGACCGTGCTACCTATGCAAAAGTACAGGATGAGATTGCACGGCGTGAATCGCTGCTGAACCCGACCTACTGCTTCACCAGGAAAATCAAGTGTGGTATCTGCGGAATGTTTTACACAAGAAAAATCAGCAAAATAAAGGGCAAGAAATTTGTCCGCTGGATTTGCCGGTCAAAGAAAGAACCGGGAGTAACCTGCACCAGCATTAATTTCAGTGAAATGGAGCTTAAACACATCTGTGCCAAGGTTCTCGACACAGGCGACTTTTCGGAAGACGAATTCAACCGCAGCGTATTGGAAATGACAGTCTTGGAGAACGGCAGCATCGAATTTCACATGATTGGCGGCGAAAAAAGGTGTGGCACAACCTTCGTATCAATGAGAGCCGCCACATCCCAACAGTTACCGATTGCTTCAAAGGAAAGCTGGTCTGCGGAGACTGTGGTTTGGAATACCACCGGGTAGTTGGCGCAGGAAAGTGGGTGTACTGGTACTGCATCGGGAAGAAACGCAAAGGGATATTCTGTTCCAATCGGAACTACGCTGACTACCAACTACGGAACATCTCTGCATGGGTGCTGGGGCTTTCCGAATTTGACGAGACAGAATTTGATAAGCAGATAGAAAAAATCACGGTACAGTCGGATGGTAATCTGCTGTACCTTTTTTATGACGGGAGGACAGTCCTATGGGAAAGGTAATCACGATTCCGGCAACGATAAGCAAGTACACTTCGACACCTATCAATGCCGTAAAGAAGCGCAAGGTAGCTGCTTACGCGCGTGTCAGCACAGACCACGAGGAACAGTTGTCCAGCTACGAAGCGCAAGTCGACTATTACACAAATTATATTAAAAACAGAGACGACTGGGAGTTCGTTTGTGTGTACGCAGATGAAGGCATAACCGGCTGTAACACAAAAAAGCGTGACGGCTTCAACACTATGGTATCCGATGCCCTTGCCGGGAAAATCGATCTCATCATAACAAAATCGGTGAGCAGATTCGCCAGAAACACAGTTGACAGCCTGACCACCATCCGAAAGCTGAAGGAAAACGGCATCGAGGTTTATTTCGAGAAGGAGAATATCTGGACATTTGATGGCAAGGGCGAATTGCTGCTTACCATCATGTCCTCGCTGGCGCAGGAAGAATCCCGCTCCATCTCAGAGAACTGCACATGGGGACAGAGAAAGCACTTTGCAGACGGCAAAGTAAGTGTGCCGTTCAAGCGGTTTCTCGGCTACGACAGGGGACCAGACGGGAATCTTGTAATAAATGAAGATGAGGCAGTCATCGTCCGCAGGATTTATGCTATGTTCCTTGAGGGTATGACACCTTACCTCATTGCAAAGCAGCTCACCAGCGAGGGCATCCCTTCTCCCGGCGGCAAGCCGAAATGGGGAGATACGGTTGTAAAAAGCATACTCACGAACGAAAAATACAAAGGCGACGCTCTGCTGCAGAAGGTATTCACCACGGACTTTCTCACCAAGAAAAAGAAAATCAATGAGGGAGAAGTGCCGCAGTATTATGTGGAAAACAACCATCCTGCTATCATCTCGCCAAAGGTTCACGAAATGGTGCAACTTGAAATGGAGCGGCGTAGTAAAAACGGCAGGCACAGCGGAACGCATCTTTTCTCCGGCAGGATAAAATGTGGACATTGTGGTGGCTGGTACGGCTCGAAGATATGGCACTCCAACAGCAAATACCGTAAAACCATATGGCAGTGCAATCACAAATTCGATGGCGATGAAAAATGCCCGACGCTCTGCGTTGTCAAATGATGTGACCCCCGGCAGGAGGAGCATAAAACCTAAGAT
>JAJQFX010000159.1 GCA_021200895.1 Clostridiales bacterium
AGTAGAGGGCGACGATTTGTTCATCTTCCATCGTGTGCGCTCCTTCCGGCGAAGCCTCTCATTCTGTCAGACGCAAAAGGGGGCGGGGTGGTTGCGCATGGGGGGAAATTTTTTGTGCCGGAGCGGGCGGTCACGCCGCCCCGTCCAGGGCGTCCTCCTCCAGCCAGGCCTCCCAGGGAACGTCTTCCCAGCCGGTGGTGTCAAACCCCGCCCGGATACACTCCGCGTAGTAGTTCAGCTTGGCCCTGAGATTGGGGCAGGAGGCCCAGTCCACGGCGCTGCTGCCGCTCATCACAGTCTCAAAGAGCCGCGCCCGGTCTTCCGTGGGGAAGGTCAGGCTATAGGTGTCAATGAAGTAAACGTTCTTGCTGGTGGTCAGGTCATGGACGAAGCCGTAAAATTCTTCATAGCCGAAGGTGTCGTAGGTATAGGTGTAGCAGTCCCCATACTGCTCCACGGGAGGATTCAGTTCACTCCAGGCGGTTTCATCCACCCCACCTGTGCCGCTGAACAGCAGGCGGATCTCGATGGCGTGGCTGAGTTCATGGTGCAGTGCGGTGCGGAGATCCTCCGGGTTGCTGCAATCTATCGCCAGCACGATAGCGCTGTCGCTGGTGGTTTGCAGGCCCCCGGCGTAGTCCAGCACGCCGTCCCCAATGCCGATGATGCTCCCAGCCAGATATAGCTCGATGCCTTCCAGCCACTGGCAGTCAAACTGCCGGAAGAAGCCCTCCGGGTACTTGGCAAGCTCCTCCTCCAGCACCTCCAGGGCATAGGCCACCGTGTCATGGTCGGACAGGGCGGTGACAGCGTAGCTGCCCAGGAAGCTGCGGCACTCGTCAGAGAGGTAAATGGTCAGCCCGTACTGCTCCTCCAGTTCGTCCGCCTCCACCCGCAGGTCTGCCAGCGCCTCCGGGCAGCTGCCCGGCTGAAAATAGGCGGGGTTCCACAGCTCCGTCACATCTGCAATCAACGGGTCAACGTAGACCGCTTCGGACACTGCCAGCCCCTCCATGCCGCCTGCGTCGGCGGTGTAATCCCACCGGTAGAAATACAGCGCCAGGGACTCCCCCTGAATGGTGATCAGCAGCGCGTTCTCCTCCGGCAGCACCACAGGGGTGCCGTACAGCCAGATATAGTCCTCCCCTACGGCAAAGCTGGTGCTGCTGACCGGGTCATGGGCCTGGTCGTATAGTCCCAGCCGCACCGTGGAGCCTTCCTCGCCCCACTCCGTCTCATAAAACAGCAGCTGGCGGTCAGCCAGCACCTCCAGGGAGATGGCCTCCTCTCCGTCCCAGGTGTAGGTGGCGGATTCCTGGCCGTTAAAGACTGTATAGACGGCGTCGTCCCCTTCCAGGGGCGAGGTGTTGGCCACCAGCACGCCGTTGTCAGCGTACAGGGTCGCCGCCCCGCTCTCCCGGAGGTACAGAAACTCCCCCGTGTCCAGGTTCACCACGGCATCATAATACTGCAAGTCCCCCGCCATACCGTACAGGATGGCGTACTGGGCCCCGTCCTCTCCGGAAAAAAGCCCTTCCAGATAGCTGATGGAGAAGTCCCGCTCCAGGGAGACTTCCTCCCCCGCGCCGCTGCCGTTCGTGGCCCGGCGCATCAGCGCCCCGTTCTCCACATAGTAGAGCCACGCGCCGTCCTGGGTGCCGCAGCCGAACAGCTCACCGCTGCACTCCAGCTGGGTCACTTGGTTCAGGTCACTGTCATAGCACAGGGCGGACATGGTGCCGTCGGACTGCTGCGCCCAGCTCCACAGAAAATCCCCGCTCTGCTCCACATAGGAGAAGCTGCTTTCGTCGCCCTCCGGCAGCGCCGCCGTCCGCTCCACCTGGCCGGTTTCCCAGTCGTAGAGGGCCAGGTATTCCTGCACGCTGGCGACGCCCCACGCATCCCCCTCGGAGATGTTGATTTGCCGGTCGGACAGGCTATACAGCGCCGCCAGCCTGCCGTCCGACAGGTCGTAGAGCTGGGACAGAGTGAAATACCCCTCCGCCGTCTCCGCGTCCGGGGCCAGCCGCCCCAGCAGCGTCACGTCGCCATTGGCGCTGTCCACCGCCTCCTGGGTCAGGGTCAGGCCGCTGATTTGGTAGGGTTCCTCCTCCGCCTCTGCCTCCGACGCCGGGGTGGAGGTATCGGGGGTATCGGAAGCGGAGGGCGCAGGCAGCACGGTGGAGACCGAATAGGAGGGCGAATCGCTGTCAACGGCCACCCGTCCGCAGCCGGGCAGCAGGAGCAGCGCGGCGCAAAGCGCCCCGATGAGAATGAATCGCCTGCGTTGCTTCATCATGCCGCCCTCCGTTTCGTTCTAAAATGACAAGACTTATGCAAATTGTGCTTTCATTATAGCATAGGCCGCCGGGGAGTGCAATCAAAAAAACCGACCCTGGCCGGAAAAAATTTCCAGGGTCGGTTTTTGCTCACTCATTTGGAATGGGGATTACAGCGGGATATTGCCGTGATGGGGCTTATCGCTGCCGATGCCCATGGCGGTGTAGGCCTCCAGGGCCTTCTCCAGCATACGGCGGGTGTCCTGGGGCTGAATCACGTCGTCAATATACCCCAGCTTCGCGCCCACATAGGGGTTCAGGTGGATGCGGGTGTACTCGTCGGTCTTTTCCTTCAGCACCTCGGCCTTCCGGTCCCCGGCGGCTTTGATTTCCTTCTTGTTGATGATTTTTACCGCGCCTTCCGCGCCCATGACGGCGATTTCGGCATAGGGCCAGGCCCAGACGATGTCCGCCCCCAGGCCCTTGCTGCACATGGCGATGTAGGCTCCGCCGTAGGCCTTGCGCAGCACCAGGGTGATTTTCGGCACCTTCGCCTCGGAGTAGGCGTACAGCATTTTCGCCCCGTGGCGGATGATGCCGTTATGCTCCTGGTCGCTGCCCGGGAAGAAGCCGGGCACATCCACCAGCGTCACCAGGGGGATGTTGAAGGCGTCGCAGGTGCGGATGAAGCGGGCGGCCTTGCAGCTGGCGTTCACATCCAGGCAGCCGCCGATGACGGCGGGCTGGTTGGCCACGAAGCCCACGCTCTGGCCGTTCACCCGGCCAAAGGCGGTGACGATATTGGCGGCGAACTCCGGCTCGATTTCGTACAGGGACTCCGTATCCGCCAGATAGTCTAGCACCCGTTTCACGTCGTAGATTTTGCGCTTGTTCTCTGGCACAACGCTCTCAATGCCCCGCTGCCAGCGGGCCTTGAACTTCTTGTTGACGGGGGCCATCTCGTTGCTGTTCTGGGGGAGGTAGCTCAGCAGGGCGCGGATTTTGTCCAGGCACTCCTTATCGTCCTTGGCACGGACATGGGCCACGCCGTTCTTCCGCATATGGACGTCCACGCCGCCCAACTCCTGCATGGTGATGTCCTCACCGATGACCTCCTTCACCACGCCGGGGCCGGTGACGAACATCTCGCCGGTGCCCTCTACGAAGAAGATGAAGTCCTGCAAGGCGGGGGAATAGGACGCGCCGCCGGCGCAGGGGCCCATGATAGCGGTGATTTGGGGAATGTGGCCGGAGGACTGGACGTTATTGTAGAAGATGCTGCCGTACTGGGCCAGCGCCTCGATGCCCTCCTGAATCTTCGCGCCGCCGGAGTCCATCAGGCCGATGATGGGTACCCCGGCCTTCTGGGCCGCCTTCTGGGCCTCGATGATTTTCCGGGCGTTGGAGGCGGACAGGCTGCCGCCCTGGATGGTGAAGTCCTGGGCGTAGGCGTAGGCGTAGCGGCCGTTGATTTTGCCGTAGCCGGCAATGACGCCGTCCCGGGCCACCAGCTTCTCCAGCCCCTGGCCCCGGTTCTGGAAGGTGTTCATCTCCAGGAAGGTGTCCTTGTCAAAGAGGTAAGCCAGCCGCTCGTCGGCGGTCATCTTCCCCTTGGCGTGCTGGCGGTCGGCGTTGCCGCTGCTTACCAACCGTTTGCGCTGTTCTTCTAACTCTTGCAGGCAATCCATACTCTATAGCTCCTTTTACAACAGGGGCGGTCGCTCTGCGCTTCTCTGGTTTGTGCAGCCCGCATTCAAATAACTGTGACGGTTCTTGCCGTACCCGCGTGGCGTGGGCCTTTTCGTTCCCCTGCTGCTGCATATCCGACAATGAAAACAGTTCACAAATTTTATTATAGCACGGAATTGGGAACCCGTAAAGAGATTTTATGCGCTTCCTGGCGGGATTTTGCCAGATTTTTTCAACCGGTATTCCTGCAGAGGCCCGTCAGCCGAACAGGTTGCCGAATAAACTCTTGAAGAAGTCCACGATGGACTGAATCAGCGCGGTGAACGCATTGGAGCTGCCCTCCGTCGCCCCGCTCTCGTCCAGCTTCTCCAGCTCGGACTTGATGGAGTCGTAGAGGTCGGAGGCCTGCTGCTTGATGGTGTCCAGGTCGATGTCCGCGTTTTGCAGCTTGACGATGAGGTCAATGATTTTCTGGCGAGTCTCGTCGTCCAGGGTGACCTCCATGTTCTCGCAGAGCTGATCCAGGGTGTCGCCAATCTCGTCCTCATCCAGCCCCTCGGACAGGGCCTTTTCCTTCAGGACGGCGATGAGCTTGGTGGCGGTGTCGGTATCCCCGATGGCCTCGCCCACCTCGCCGGTGGTGACGATCTCCTCCGCGGCGGCGTCGGTGGCGTCCTCGTCCAACTCCTCCCCGGTCATAATGGTGTAGGCTTTGAAGGCGCTGGCCAGGGCGCAGGTGCCGCTGAGGGAGGTGGGGGCCGCCACATGGACCTCCACATCCGCCACCCCTGCGTCGGCCAGGGCGGTCTGGTACATTTCCTCGGTGCAGTAGCTGATATTATAGGTGGTGACGGTGATGCCGCTGCCCTCCTCGGCGGGTATCAGCAGGATGGAGGACAGGGCCTTCGTCCCCAGCAGGGAGGCGGAGAGGTAGCTGCCGAACAGCTCCTCTTCCTCCTCGTGGGTGGTGTAGCTGACCTCGTAATCGGAGAGGTCGTCCACATCCAGCAGCTTCAGCACGGTTTTCTCCTGGCTGTCGCTGAGGTCCTCCCCCAAAATCAGGTATCCGGCGGTGTCCTCCGAAGCGGCGCTACCGCTGGCCAGGGCGGCGGTGGGCAACGTCGCCAGTATGCTCAGGGCCAGCGCCCCGGCGGTGAACCTTTTCAACCTCATATCACGCGAATCTCCCTTCTGGCAATCATAAAATGCAGTTTCAGTATAGCACAGGTTTTCAAAAATGCAAGGCTAATAGGGAGGCTCATCGTTCGACAGCGCGGCCCCGGTTTTACGACAGCTGCTCCGTCATCATCCCCTGGTCGTCCACGGTGATGTTGGAGCCGGGGAGGCTCTCCAGATAGTCGTACATGGCCCGCTGGCTGTCCGCGTCCTCCAGCCAGGTGACGGTAGCGCTCCCCTGCTGGTACGCCGGGACGATTTGATACTCCGCCTGGGCCACGCCGGATTCATCCCCCCGCAGGGTGACGTTGACCAGCATGGTGTACTCCTCCTTGCGGCTGAACCAGTAGTTG
>JAJQFX010000001.1 GCA_021200895.1 Clostridiales bacterium
TCGGCGGAGCGAGAAAAGTAAGCCCCGCCCTGGCAAGGGCAAGCCGTTGTTCCTTCAACGAACCATATCTAAGGAACGCTCCGTCGGCAACCCCTCAGTCAGCTTCGCTGACAGCTCCGCCGTCAAGCGGCATTTCCGCTGCGCTCCCTACCCTTTCAGGGGAGCAAAAAACGCTGAGATTACAACAACCTCCTGCCGCCCCTGAGAGGATATGGAGGCGCAGCGCCGGAAAATCCCGCGAAAACCACTGTACACCGGCGGCGAAAGCAATTATAATAGGGCAGAGACGCCCCGTCGGCCCCCTGTGGTATCGATTTGCCCGTCTCTCACCGATATTATACCGATTCCCGGCAGAAAATGCAACAGAAGAAAGCGAGCGACCCACCTCATGCGATTTGCCATTTACACCCTGGGCTGCAAGGTCAACCAGTACGAAACTCAGGCCATGGAGACCATCCTCCAGCAGCGGGGACACACCCTCACCGACTTCCACGCCCCGGCGGACGCCTACATCGTGAACACCTGCTCCGTCACCGCCGTCAGCGACAAAAAGTGCCGTAATATGCTGCGCCGGGTGAAGAAGCTGGCCCCGGACAGCGTGCTGGCCGTCTGCGGCTGCTACGCCCAGGCCAAACCGGAGGAGGTGGCCGCCCTGGGGGCGGACGTGGTCTATGGCACAGGGAAGCGGCTGGAGTTTCTGGACGCGGTGGAGCAGGCGGTGGCCCAGCGCCGCCAGCACCTGGAGGTGGACGACGCCCTGCGCCGCAAAAGCCCCTTCGAGGTGCTGCCCGCCGGAGGGCTGCCAGGCCGCACCAGGGCGCTCTTAAAAGTGGAGGACGGCTGCGCCAACTTCTGCACCTACTGCATCATCCCCTACACCCGGGGGCCGGTGCGGTCTGAGCCGCTGGAGGACGCGGTGGCCCAGGCCAAGGGGCTGGCGAAGGCGGGGTATCAGGAAATCGTGGTGACGGGCATCGAAATCTCCTCCTGGGGGAAGGAGCTGCCGGGGGACGCCACCCTTATCGACCTGCTGGAGGCCGTCTGCCGCGCTGTCCCCGACCTGCGGATACGGATGGGCTCCCTGGAGCCGAGGACGGTGACGGAGGACTTCTGCCGCCGGGCGGCTGCGCTCCCCAACCTCTGCCCCCACTTCCATCTCAGCCTGCAATCGGGCTGCGACGCCACCCTGAAGCGGATGAACCGCCGGTACGACACCGCCCGGTTCCTGGAGAGCTGCCGCCTGCTGCGGCAGTGGTTTGACCGGCCCGCCATCACCACCGACCTGATTTGCGGCTTCGCGGGGGAGACGGAGGAGGAGTTTGCCGAGACGCTGGCCTTCCTGCCCCAGGCCCGGTTCTCCGCCATGCACATCTTCCCCTACTCCCGCCGCAGCGGCACGGTGGCAGACCGGCTGCCGGGGCAGCTGCCCAACGCCGTGAAGGAGGAACGCTGCCATCAGGCCGCCGCCGTCGCCCGGGCGTTGCAGGAGGACTACCTGAACCAGTTCGTGGGGGAGACCCTTCCCGTCCTCTTTGAGGAGACGGCGGAGGGCGCGCCCGCCGGGGAGGGGCTGTGGCGGGGCCACGCCCCCAACTATGTGGAGGTGTACGCCTGGGGGCAAGATCTCCACAACGTCCTGCGCAGCGTCGCCGTGGAGCGGGTGGCGGAGGGCAGCCGCCTGGAGGGGCGTATCGTCGGGGAGGAAAATTAAAAGTTTATTGCGGTTTACAATATTTTATTGTTTTTTCTGCGCCGCTGTGCTATACTGATAAAGGCTGAGTATGCAGGAGGGCATGTTATGACGCATAGCTATGATAAGTTGTGGAAACTGCTGATAGACAGGAAAATGACGAAAACAGAAATGCGTATACAGGCGGGCATTTCAACGAATATGCTTGCGAAAATGGGCAAGGAAGAGCCTGTCACGATGGAAACCCTTGCAAAGATATGTACCACCCTAAATTGTGGGCTTGATGATATAGTGGAAATACAGAAAGGGGTTTAGAATATGAAATTCTTTAGAGATTATCAACCAGACGAACGAAGAAATTACATAACTCTTTCGACAGGTGAATATTACCCCGATATTTTGGAAGATGCTTGCCGCCTGTATTTGCCTGTTCTGGAAACTTTTTCTCAAATGTTAAAGTGTTCTGAAAGTTCTCGTGCACTGTTTATGAATATTGCGCAAATGCCTAACCAATGGATGCGTATCCAGCTTTGCCGGGTTTTCAGAAAGTATGTTTCTCCCGAAACGCCCGTTGAGATGCTAAAGAAGAAATCACAAGCCCGCAAAATATGTGATGACTTTGGGGAAGGCTTTCGCCCTATTCATACTGTTCAAGCCAAATTTGATGCACGCCCTCTGCCCGATGAAGCTTTATGTGCCGTTCTTTGGGAATACAAAGAGAGGGGTAAAAAGGGTTATGATTTGACAGATAAATTTTTTGATATGGTGCAAGGGAAATTCCCGGATTTGCTCATTTGGGGTCCCCGTGGTGCTGGCGCAGATATTCAAGCAAGCAGTATATGGAAAGATTATCCCAACGGAAGTCGCCCGTTAGATTTTATCATTTCCTCTGATGATAAGAAAATAATTTATGCTGTTGGACTTGCTCGTTATGATGGTGATAGAGGCGGTGCGCAGGAAGATGACAGAACCGGCGGCTATAAAAACTGCGCTGACGAAGTGTTGCAATACGTTCATTCCCATGGGCTAAACACGAAAGTGATTTTTTTGAATGATGGCCCTGGCTTGTTGTTAGGTTCAATGTGGGAAGATTATTGCCGAATTGAAGAACGTTATCCCGATGAGGTAAAAGTTATTACATTGCGTATGATAGATGAACGTCTTACACGAGATTGGCTAACAGGTGAATGATAAAATGGCAACAGGTGTATCCCCTAAAGGAACTAAAAAGTCGCCCGTTTTGCAAGTTTGCGTAACCTATGATGGGAAAACCGATGAAGCTGATGTTTTGAACGCATTTTATACAGAGTTTCATACTATTAGCATAATCAACGGCGGTGGAGAAAATAAGCTGTTTTACGGTGATAATCTTGATGCACTGCTATATATGCTGAACAATGGGTATAAGGGTAAAATAACTTTGATTTATATTGACCCGCCATTTTCAACAACAGCAAACTATGTTAATAGAGATCAGTCACACGCATATAGTGACGCTCTACGGGGTGCCGAATATGTAGAGTTTCTACGCAAACGGTTGATTGTTATGCGTGAATTGCTTTCGGACAGCGGAAGCATTTATTTGCATCTTGATGGCAATATGGCGTTTACAATGAAACTGATTATGGACGAGATTTTCGGTGAGCGAAATTGCAGAGCATTTATAACACGAAAAAAATGCAGCACAAAGAACTATACAAAAAAAACTTACGGTAATATTTCTGACTACATTATGTTCTACGCCAAAGGTTCATCCTATGTGTGGAATAGGCCGTTTTCTCCATGGGATTATGACAAAATGATCGAACAGTATCCCTATGTTGATGAAAAAACAGGACGAAGATATAAAAAAGTTCCTATCCATGCCCCCGGAACAAGAAATGGGGAGACAGGGAAAGAGTGGCGAGGAAAACTGCCACCAAAAGGCAAGCATTGGCAATATACCCCAAAAAAGCTTGATGAAATGGATGCGGCAGGCGAGATTTATTGGAGTCCCACTGGAAACCCGCGAAGAAAGGTTTTTTGTGACCCCACTAAAGGAATCCCTGTTCAAGATATTTGGCTTGATTTCCGTGACAGTATAAACCAAGCACAAAAGACAACTGGCTATCCCACTGAAAAGAATTTTAATATGCTGAAGCTTATTGTTGAAGCATCCTCTAACCCCGGAGACATCGTTCTTGATTGTTTTGCGGGTAGTGGTACTACTTTAGGTGCTGCGTTCGATACAGGAAGAAATTGGATTGGTGTTGATAATAGCGCTGAAAGTATAAAGGCAATTTTTAAGCGTTTTGTGACGGGGTTGGAAGTTTATGGAGATTACGTTAGTAACAACTCTGCTGTACAAATGTCAATAGATATTGCGCCCAAAGTGCCATTTAGCGTTCAAGTGTGTGACGAATACAGGCAAAGCTATCAAGATATGGAACTTCCTGCTGTGTCGTCCGTGGATTTAAGCGCCAAACAAGCGCCAAAACAGAGCATTAACAACCCCCACAAAACCACAATATCTCCTGCTTCCTAAAAAGAAAAGCGCCCATATCACAGGATATGGGCGCTTTTCTTTTATTCCGTCTCAGAGACAACAGCGATATGCACCTCGTCCAGCTGCTTCTGCTCTACCGCAGAGGGCGCGCCCATCATCACGTCCTGGGCGTTCTTGTTCATGGGGAAGGGGATGACCTCCCGGATGGACTCCTCGCCGGAGAGCAGCATCACCATCCGGTCCACGCCGGGGGCGATGCCCGCATGAGGGGGTGCGCCGTAGCAGAAGGCGTTGTACAGCGCCGGGAACCGGGCCTTCACATCGTCCTCCCCCAGCCGGACAAGCTCAAAGGCTTTCAGCATGATTTCCGGGTCGTGGTTCCGCACCGCGCCGGAGGACAGTTCCACGCCGTTGCACACCAGGTCGTACTGGTCGGCGGTGATGTCCAGGGGGTCGATCTCCCCCCACTCCGCCTTCAGCATGGTCTCCATCCCGCCGGAGGGCATGGAGAAGGGGTTGTGGCAGAACTCCAGCAGGCCGGATTCCTCCCCGATTTCGTACATGGGGAAGTCCACGATCCAGCAAAACTCGTACTTTTCCTCGTCCAAATGGCCGGGGACGGCGACGCCCAGCTTATTCCGGAGGACGCCTGCGGTCTTTTGCGCCTGCGCCAACGTACCGGCGGCAAAGCCCACGAAGGATCCGGGCTGGAGGTTCAGCTGCTCCGTCAGCGCCGCCTGCTGGGCGGTCAGGAACTTGGCCACGCCGCCGGTGAGCTGGCCCTTCTCGTCCACCTTGACCCAGTAGGGCTTGGAGCCGGACTGCACCTCCACCTCGGCACACAGCTTGTCCACTGCCTTCCGGGCCAGCTTGCAGTCGGGCACTGCCACGGCCTTCACCGCGCCCTGGTGGAAGGGGGCGAACTCGGTGGCGGCGCACAGGTCGGTCACGTCCTGGACAATCAGGTCAATGCGGAGGTCGGGCTTATCGGTGCCGTAGGTCTCCAGGGCGTCCCGGTAGGCGATGCGGCGGAAGGGGACGGGGGAGGCCACGTTGTACTTGCCGTATTTGGCGAAGATGGGGGGCAGCACGTCCTCCAGCACGGCGAACACGTCGTCCTGGGTGGCGAAGGCCATCTCCATATCCAGCTGGTAGAACTCGCCGGGGGAGCGGTCGCCCCGGGCGTCCTCGTCCCGGAAGCAGGGGGCGATTTGGAAGTACCGGTCAAAGCCCGCCGTCATCAAAAGCTGCTTGAACTGCTGGGGGGCCTGGGGCAGGGCGTAGAACTTGCCGGGGTGCT
>JAJQFX010000252.1 GCA_021200895.1 Clostridiales bacterium
ACAAGAAATGGGGCCCGCCGGGAGGGCAAACGCTTTATTTCCTTATAGTATCCTTGCCCAAGGAGCGTAATCCCCTTAAATTGATGACATTGCCCTTTCAGGGGGAAGCGCAAAAAAGAATTGCATTGCTGCCCTAAGTTTAGTACAATAAGGGCAGCAGAAACCAACTTGGAAGGAGCAAAACGCTATGATTCAGGATTTGGAGGGCGCGCAGTTCTCCAACGTCTGGCACGACATCCAGCCCAGCCCGGAGGACCGGGTCTATATCCGGAAGGGCCCGGACGTGCTGGTGAACGAGGCGGGGGAGCTGCCCATGCGCTGGGAGATACCCCACATGACCGACGCGGAGTTCCGGTACCTGTTCGAGGCGGACGATGAGCGATATTTCCTCTGCCTGACGAAGATGGCCATGCTGGGGGCCAGGGGCTGCGAGTGGCGGAACGCCCGCCAGTGGGCGCGCAGCGCCCGGCCCATGCATCTGGCGCTGGCGGGGTTCACCGCCATGCACCTGGCGGACTGGTACGGGAAGAACCGCTTCTGCGGCTGCTGCGGCGGGGAGACCGTCCCCGGCCATGACGAGCGGAAGCTGGTCTGCCCCAACTGCGGCAACGTGATCTATCCCCGGCTGAACCCGGCGGTCATCGTGGCGGTGACGGATGGGGAGCGGCTGCTGATGACCCGCTACCAGCCCAGCCACCGGCCGGTGAGCCACTTCGTCCTGGTGGCCGGCTTTGTGGAGATCGGGGAGACGGCGGAGCAGTGCGTGGCCCGGGAGGCGCTGGAGGAGACCGGCCTCCGGGTGAAGCACATCCGCTACGCCGGCTCCCAGCCCTGGGGCTGCGAGGGCAACCTGACCCTGGGCTACTACTGCGAGCTGGACGGGGACGATACCATCACCCTCCAGGAGGATGAGCTGGGGGAGGGCCGCTGGTTCCGGCGGGACGAGGTGCCTGTGCCGGACGACGAGGTATCCATCACCGCCCACATGATACGGGCCTTCCGGGATGGCCGGGAGTGGGAAACACCCTTTAGCTGAGGTGAAAATACAAAGGAGGAAGCGCTATGTCGTACATTTGTCTCTTTGCCAATGAAAACGGCGTCTCTGTGGCCGGGGACAGCCGCGTCACCCTGCAGCCCGGACGGCTGGGGCTGCACTTCGGCGGGCGGAAGGTGTTCTCCGACCCACAGCAGAACACCGTCTGGTGCTGCTGCGGCCTGGTGACCTTCGGCGGGGTGCATTACCCCTCGGCGGCGGCCCGGATACTCCGCAACCCTGACCGGAGCCTGGCCACCGCCCTGGAGCGCATCGGCGGCCTGGTGGGGCCCGCCACCAAAGCCAACAGCCGCCTGTACCGGACGGACTGCTCCTTCCACCTGCTGGTGGGCCGGGTGACGGACGGCAAGGTGGACGTGCGGCGGCTGGACGCCCTGAACGGCGAGGTCACCATTCAGCGGATGGATACCCCTGTACTGCTGGAGGCGGGGTGGCGCAAGCGGCTCTACCCGGAGGCCCCCCAGCCCGACCGGTTCGCAGGGGACACCCTGGAGCAGCTGAACCGCCGGGCGGTGCAGCGGGTGCGGACGGTGATTGCCGCCGACAAGGCCAGGCACGAGGCGGATAAGCACTGGGTGCAGACCGTGGGCGGCAACGTCCGCTGCGCCTATGCGGAGGGGGAGAAGGCGGCGGTATGATTTACACGGCGATGACGAAGCACGCCGCGAAGCTGGCCTTCGCCGCCCATCAGGGGCAGACGGAGGACTGCGGCATCCCTTACATCTCCCACCCCTGGCACCTGGCGGAGCAGATGGATACGGAGGTGGAGACCACCGTGGCCCTCCTCCATGACGTGGTGGAGGATACCGACTGGACACTGGAGGCCCTGGCGGCGGAGGGGTTCCCGCCCCAGGTGCTGGAGCCCCTGGCCCTCCTGACCCACGACCCGGCGGAGCCGTATCTGGACTATGTGCGGCACATCAAGGCCGACCCCGTGGCCCGGAAGGTGAAGCTGGCCGACCTCCGCCACAACAGCGACCTGACCCGGCTGGACCAGGTGACGGAGCACGACCTGGCCCGGCAGGAGAAGTACCGCCAGGCCCTTGTTATCCTGACGGAGGACGAGGACGGCCAGCGGTTGGAGCGGCAGTTCCGGTTTATCCTGGAGCTGGACAAGGAGAAGTTCATCCAGCGCCAGACCTACCTGACCGACGGCCAGCGGCGGGAGAACGACGCGGAGCACGCCTGGCACATGGCGCTGATGGCGATTCTATTGCAGGAGTACGCCAACGAGCCGGTGGACGTGCTGAAAACCGTGACGATGATACTCCTCCATGACGTGGTGGAAATCGACGCCGGGGACACCTACGCCTATGACGAGGTGGGCAAGGCCACCCAGGCCCAGCGGGAGCAGGCGGCGGCGGAGCGGCTCTTCGGCCTGCTGCCGGAGGAACAGGGGGCGGCCATGAAGGGGCTCTGGGAGGAGTTCGAGGCCAGAGCTACCCCGGAGGCCAGGTTCGCCCGGGTGATGGACAACCTCCAGCCCCTGATGCTGAACCACGCCACCGGCGGCAAATCCTGGGCGGAGCATGGGGTGCATCTCCACAACGTCCTGACCCGGAACGAAATCACCCCTCAGGGCAGCGAGGCCCTGTGGCGCTACGCCAGAGAGCAGTTCATCCAGCCCCATGTGGGGAAGGAACTGGCAGACGATTAAGGAGGGATTGCCGTGACAAAGAAGCTGGAAACCCGGCTGGGCTGGGTCATGGGCCAGCTGGCCGCCCTGTCCGACCAGCTGGACGAGGTGCTGGAGACACTGGACGCCTCCTGCGAGGGCAAGACGAAGCGGGAGAGCAAAAATATCCAGGAGCGGTGCGACGCCCTGGCCGAGGCCCAGGACAGCATCACCGACGCCATCCACTGCATCGAGGACGCGCTGGAGGAGTAAACTGACCGTTCACGTTTTCACACTGAAAAGTGACAAAATTGTCGCAAAACGTCCTTGATTGCGGAAGCCTCGCTGTTATACAATTACCTCACCAGAAAAACGAGGGAGGCTCCATATGAACGCATCCAAACAGACCAGAGATTTGACCCAGGGCAGGCCGCTGACCCAAATCCTCCTGTTCGCCCTGCCCCTGGTGGCGGGGACGCTGTTTCAGCAGCTCTACAGCTTTGTGGATACCGTTATGGTGGGCCGCTTCGTGGGGGTGGACGCCCTGGCGGCGGTGGGGGACACCTACTCCCTGAACTTCCTGACCCTGGGCTTCATCCAGGGGGCTTATGTGGGCTTCGGCATCCCCCTGTCCCAGAGCTGGGGGGCCGGAGAGCCGGAGGAGCTGCGGCGGTACTACTGGAACGGCTGGTACCTGTCGGCGGTGGTGGCGGTGGTGATGACCGTGCTGACCACCCTGTTTGCCGGGCCGCTGCTCCATCTGGTGCAGACGCCGGAGGACATCTTCCAGGAGGCGCTGGCCTATGTCCGCATCATCTTCCTGGGGCTGCCGGTGACGATTCTCTATAACTACGGGGCCAATACCCTGCGCTCGGTGGGGGATTCCCGCCACCCGCTGTACTTCCTGCTGATTTCCAGCGGGGTGAATATCCTGCTGGACTACCTCTTTATGGCGCCCCTCCAGATGGGGGTGCGGGGCGCGGCCCTGGCCACCGTGCTGAGCCAGGCCTTCAGCGGGGCGCTGTGCCTCTGGTGGCTCCACGGCAAGACGGACGTGGTGGCCTCCCGGCCGGGGGAGCGGCAGTTCTCCGGGCGGCACGTCAAGCGGATGTGCGTGGTGGGCCTGCCCATGGGGTTTGAATATGCGGTGTCCGCCCTGGGGGCTGTGGTGTTACAGGGGGCCATCAACAGCCTGGGCACCACCGCCATCGCCGCCCAGACCACCGGGGAGAAGATTCGCCAGATGTTCACCCTGCCCATGGAGAGCGTGGGCATGGCCATGGCCACCTATGTGGGGCAGAACTTCGGGGCGAAGCGGATAGACCGCATCCGGCAGGGCATCCGCTCCGGCCTGCTGATTCAGGCGGTGTACTGCGTGCTGGCGTGGCTGGTGCTGTTCGTGGGCAAGCGGCCCTTCGTGGCCCTGGTGCTGGGGGACTCCACCAGCGCCGCCGCCCAGGGTGCGCTGCAATACCTGACGCTCATCAGCCCCCTGTTCCTGCTGCTGGGGATGCTGATGATTTTCCGAAACACCCTCCAGGGGATGGGGTACAGCTCCTATGCCCTGCTGTCCGGCGTGGCGGAGCTGATTGGCCGCAGCGTCGGTTCGGCTATCGCCGTCACTCTGACCAGCTTCGCCGTCATTTCCGTCACGAACCCCATGGCCTGGGGGCTGGCTATGTGCTACTGCGCCGGGATGGTGGCCCATTTCCTGCGCAAGCATGAGAGACTGCTGCGGGAGGAGAACGGCCATGAGCAGTAATTTGGTGTCCATCGCCGCCCAGCAGGTGCTGGTGCTGTTCCTCCTGCTGCTGGTGGGCTATGGTTCCGTGAAGGCGGGGGCGGTGAAGGCGGAGCTGCGGAGCGGCCTGTCCGACCTGCTGCTGAACGTCATTCTGCCCGCCATGATCATCAACTCCTACCTGACGGAGTACGACCCCAGCATCTCAGCCAACCTGGCCGTCACCCTGGCGGCCAGCACGGCGGCGCTGCTGGTGAGCATCGGCATCAGCGCCCTGGTCTGCACCAGGGTGAAAAGCGCCGACGCGCCGCTGATGCGCTTCGCCATGGGCTTTTGCAACGCCGGATACATGGGCTTCCCGTTGATTTCGGCGCTGTTCGGCAGCGAGGGGCTGCTGTATGCCAGCGTGTTCCATACCGTGTACAACCTGTTTGTCTGGACGGTGGGGGTAAGCCAGCTGGAGCGGGACAAGAAGGGGCGCGGCCTTGCCGCCGTGTTGGACGTGCTGAAAAAGCCCACCGTGATCGCCATGGTCATCGGCCTGGTGATTTATTTCGGGCAGATTCCCGTCCCCGACCTGATTGCGGAGCCCATCGGGCTGCTGAGCAACGTGAATACCCCCATGGCCATGTTCATCACCGGCATGGTGATGGCGGGCAGCAATTTGAAGGATACGGTGAAGGACGGCCGGATGTGGCTGGCCGTGGGGATGCGCCTGCTGGTCATTCCGGCGGTGACGCTGGGGCTTTGCTGGCTGGCGGGCGTGAACGGCATGGTGGGCGCGGTGGTGGTGCTGCTGGCGGCCTGCCCCTGCGCCAGCATTACCTCGGTGTTTGCGGTGCGCTATCAGTATGAGGAGGCCCTGGGGGCCGGGATGGTGGTGGTCTCCACCCTCCTGAGCATTGGGACGCTGCCCCTGTTCGCGGCCCTTGTGTCCCTTTTGGGGTAAGAGAGAACGAAAAACTGCCGGTTTTGCATGAGAAACCGGCAGTTTTTGACACCCACGGCTGCGTGTAGAAAACTCACGAAAAAGGTGAAAAACCCGGTTGACAAACTCGGTCAGCT
>JAJQFX010000235.1 GCA_021200895.1 Clostridiales bacterium
ACCGTGTCCAATTTCTACCCCCTCCGTGTCCAGTTTTAGTTTATCACTTCACCTCGCCCCTCTCTAAGAACCCTCCCCCTATCCCATTACCGGCTAGCGCCTTGTCCCTACCGCTCCGTGGCAGCGCAGACAACAGACGATGTGACTTCACACTGATGAGACTGCCGCCGATGGCGGCTGGAAACGATTGCCGCCCACGTCCCTCGCCGTCAAGCGGCATTTCCGCTACGCTCCCTAGCCTTATGGCGGGACGGGCGGCAATTTTGTTGCCCTTTGGCGCGGAAATCTGACTGTGCGGCTGCGTTATTCCTCCTCAACCGAGGATAGATTGCTTTTTAAGTTGATGACATTACCTGAAAGGAGAGGGGAACCGGCGACAACCGGTGGAGGGGTTTCTATGTGGAACGAATTTCAAGCTTGATTCCCATGCTTTTTTCCCCGAAGCGGTTGCGAAAACCGGGAAACTGTGCTAAACTAAACATTCAGTCCACAAAAAGAACGGAGGGATAAAAATGACGCAGGCAACGTCCAAGCTGAATATGCTGTTTGCCTTTTTGAAGGGCAGCAAGCGGTGGTTCCTGCTGGCGGTGGCGGCGCTGCTGGGGCGGGCGCTCTGCACCATGCTCAGCCCTCAGGCGGTGCAGTACACCGTGGACAGCATCATCGGTACAGAGGAAAGCACCCTCCCCGCCTTTGTGGAGGGCTGGCTGGCCGGGCTGGGAGGCCGGGAAATGCTGCGGGAAAACCTGTGGCTGGTGGCGTTGGCGGTGGCCGGGCTGGGGCTGCTCAGCGGGCTGCTGCGGTACCTCTATGTGATGCTGATTGCCAAGGGCGGCGAGGGCTTCGTCCGCGCCATGCGGGACCAGACCTTCCGCCACATCGAGCGCCTGCCCTTCTCCTGGCACATGAGCCACCACACCGGCGACATCATTCAGCGCTGCACCACCGACATCGAGCTGGTGAAGGAGTTCCTGTCCAACCAGCTGTCCAATCTGCTGAACTGCATCGTCACCATTGTGGCGGCGCTGGTCTTTCTCTTTGGGGAAAACCTTCCCCTGGCGCTGGTGGCCCTTATCACGGAGCCGATGCTGCTGGCCTATTCCGTCCTCTTCCAGCGGAAGATGGGGCAGCAGTTTAAGCTCTGCGACGAGGCGGACGGCGAGCTGTCCACCATCGCCCAGGAGAATCTCACCGGCGTCCGGGTGGTGCGGGCCTTTGGCCGGGAGGAGTATGAGCGGACGCGGTTTGACCGGCAGTCCCGGAAGTCCACCGACCTGTGGGTCCGCTTCGGCGTGTACATGAGCGCCTTTTTTGAGGGGAATATGCTGCTGGGCGGCTTGCAACTGCTGCTGGTGCTGACCATCGGCACTGTGATGGCCGTCCATGGGCAGCTGACCCTGGGCTCCCTGCTGGCCGTCCTCTCCTACATCACGCTGATTCAGCAGCCTACCCGCCAGCTGGGGCGCATCCTCAGTGAGATGAGTAAGGCGGGGGTCTCCATCAACCGTATCTATGAAATCATGTCCGCCCAGGAGGAGCATGACCCACCGGACGCCCTGACCCCGCCCATGAACGGGGACATCGTCTTTGACCACGTCAGCTTCCACTACCCCAACTGCCCCCTGCTGCTGGAGGACATCACCTTCACCATCCCCGCCGGGGCCACCCTGGGCATCCTGGGCACCACCGGCAGCGGCAAAAGCACCCTGATGCACCTGCTGGACCGGCTCTATGACCTGCCGGAGGGCTGCGGCACAATTACGATAGGCGGGGTGGACATCGCCAAAATGGAGGCATCCTGGGTGCGCCGGAACGTGGGCATGGTGCTTCAGGAGCCTATGCTGTTCAGCCGCACCCTGTCAGAGAACATCGGCCTGGCCGCCCAGGGGGACTGCTCCCTGTCCGACATCCGGGAAGCCGCCCGCACCGCCTGCCTGGAGGAGGCCGTGGACGGCTTCGCCCACGGCTACGATACCATGGTGGGGGAGCGGGGTGTCACCCTGTCCGGCGGCCAGAAGCAGCGGGCCGCCATCGCCCGGATGCTGCTGCAAAAGGCCCCCATCATGGTCTTTGACGACTCCCTCTCCGCCGTGGACGCGGAGACGGACGCCAAAATCCGGGCCGCCTTGCAGGAGAGCATGGGTTCCTCCACCTGCATTCTGATTTCCCACCGCATCTCCACCCTGATGGCGGCGGACAAAATCATCGTGCTGGACAAGGGCCGCATCGTGGAGCAGGGCACTCACGAGACGCTGCTGGCCCAGGACGGATTGTACAAGCAAATCTACACCCTGCAATCCCAATGGGAGGAGGCGGAGCCCTGTGGCTGACGAGACCCATACCCCAACGAAGAAGCGCCCCTTCTTCGGCCTGGGCTTCCTGCTCCCCTTCTGGATGGAGCAAAAAACGCTGCTGGCGCTGACGGTGCTCACCGGCCTGCTGGGCAGCGTGCTGGAGGCGGCCATCCCCCTGTTCCAGAGCTACGCCATCGACCACTTCATCGGCCAGAGCACCCTGGACACCCTGGCGGCCTTCCTGCTGACCTACCTGCTGGTGCTGGTGGCCCGGCTGGGCATCAACTATTACTGCACCTATGCCGCCAACAAAATCGAAGTGGTGCTGGACTACAGCATCCGCAAAAAGCTCTTTGACCATCTGCAAACCCTGTCCATCAGCTACTATAACCAGAGCGGCGTGGGCTATATCCACTCCCGCCTCATCTCCGACGTGGGGCGCATCGGCGCGGTGGCCACCTGGAGCCTGATGGGCCTGGTCCTCTGGGACGGCAGCTATCTGGTGTTCATGCTCATCGTCATGCTGCGCCTGAGCTGGCAGCTGGGGCTGGTCATGCTGGCGCTGGTCCCCATTGAGGTGGCGGCCTGCACCTACTTCCAGCGGCACCTGACCACCATGAACCGCCGGGTGCGGGAGATCAATAGCCGCATCACCGCAGATTACAACGAGGGCATCACCGGAGCCAAGACCATCAAGACCCTGGTGGCGGAGGAGAAGATGGAGGGCACCTTCCAGGCGGACACCGCCGCCATGTGCCACGCCAGCGTGAAAACCAACCACTACCGTGGCACCCTCCAGGCCATCGTCATCTTCGCCGGAAGCGTGGGGCTGGCCCTGATGCTGTGGCGGGGCGGCGTGCTGAATATGGATGGCCTGCTGGCGCTGGGTACCCTGTCCGCCTTCACCACCTACGCCCTCAGCGTAGGGGACGTGGTGCAGAACATCGTGGAGTCGCTGCAAAGCCTGGTCAGCGCCCAGGTGAACATTGAGCGGGTGGAGCGGCTGCTGAACACCCAGCCCGACGTGGCGGACACCCCGGAGGTCATCGCAAAATACGGGGACTCCCTCCACCCCAAGCGGGAGAACTGGGACCCCCTCTACGGCGACGTGGAGTTCCGGGACGTGACCTTCCACTATCCCGACGGGGAGGAGACCATCCTCTCCCACTTCAACCTGACCGTCCCCCAGGGTACCCGTGTGGCCATCGTGGGGGAGACCGGCGCAGGGAAAAGCACCCTGGTGAACCTGGTCTGCCGGTTCTTCGAGCCGACGGAGGGGGCCGTCCTCATCGACGGGCGGGACGCCAGGGAGCGGAGTCAGCTCTGGCTCCACAGCAACATCGGCTATGTCCTCCAGCAGCCCCACCTGTTCAGCGGCACCGTGCTGGAGAACCTGCGCTACGGCAACCCGGACGCTTCGCTAGAGGAGATTCAGCGGGCCTGCAAGCTGGTCTGCGCCGACCAAATCATTGCCCGCATGGAGCATGGGTACGACAGCCAGGTGGGCGAGGGGGGCGACCTCCTCTCCACCGGGGAGAAGCAGCTTCTCAGCTTCGCCCGGGCCATCCTGTCCGACCCCCGCATCCTGGTGCTGGACGAGGCCACCTCCTCCATCGACACCCTGACCGAGCAGCTCATTCAGTCCGCCATCGCGGAGATGACCAGGGGCCGCACCAGCTTCATCATCGCCCACCGCCTGTCCACCATCCGGGACGCGGACGTGATCCTGATGGTGAAGGACGGCGAAATCATCGAGCGTGGCACCCATCAGGCGCTGATGGCGGCCAGAGGGGCCTATTACCGGCTTTACACCCAGCAGTTCACCGCGGAAAGCGTCAGCTCTGTGCTGCACTGACAGGCGGGGCCTGACCGGGGCGGCGCAGCGCTGCGCCGCCCCGGTTATTTTTCAAAAACGTCATTTTTTGGCATTTTTCACATAGAAACAGGCCGTTTTCCTTGAAAATTATCCATTCTCAACCGGTTGCTCTGGCGGGAAAGATTGACATTTCACCCCATTTATGCTAAAATTTTCAAAGCAGCAGTATGCTGCGCACCTGTAACATGAATCGTTTTTCCCCCGATGTGAAGGCTGTAAGCGGCATCCGAGTTCCGCCGCCCCGGCAATGGGGCAGCCCCTTCGCATCACAAGACTCAAATTGGAGGACTGGAATTTATGCGTGAATACTCGAAATATGAACTGTCCGCCCTGATTGAGGGCAAGCTGCGCCGCAACTTTGGCCGTACCCCGCAGGTGGCTTCCAAGGTGCAGATGTTTAAATCCTGCGCCATGGTGCTGCGGGATATTATGAGCAGCAACCATATCGATACTGTCAACTATAACCGCTCCATCAACGCCCGCGAGGTGCATTACCTCTCCATGGAGTTCCTGGTGGGCCGCTCCCTGATGAAGAACGCTTACAACCTGGGCATCCTGCCTGAGTTGAAGGACGCCATCAGCGAGATGGGCTTCGACCCCGCTGAAATCTTCGAGCTGGAGCCGGACGCCTCCCTGGGCAACGGCGGCCTGGGCCGCCTGGCCGCCTGCTATATGGACTCCATGACCACCGAGGAAATCCCCGCCACCGGCTACTCTATCTGCTATCAGCTGGGTATGTTCCGTCAGAAAATCATTGACGGCCGCCAGGAGGAGCTGTCTGACGACTGGCTGGAGCTGGGCGACGCCTGGCTGGTGCCCAAGCGGGACGAGGCGGAGACCGTTCGCTTCGGCGGCGAGGTCAAGACCTACCTGAACGAGGACGGCAAGTTCACCGTGGACTATGTGGGCGGCACCACCGTGCTGGCCGTCCCTATGGACATGAACATCGCCGGCTACAAGACCGACCACGTCAACACCCTGCGGCTGTGGGATGCGAAGAGCCCCGTCCGGGAGGATATGCAGTATTACTCCTCCGGCGAGTATCTGAAGGCCATTGAGGAGCGGGCCAACGCCGAGGTCATCGCCAAGGTGCTGTACCCCGCGGACGACCATTATGAGGGCAAGATGCTCCGCCTGAAGCAGCAGTACTTCTTCGTCTCCGCCACGGTGCAGTCCATCGTCCGCAAGCACAAGGCCCAGTACGGCACCCTGCGCAACTTCGCGGAGAAGCACGTCATTCAAATCAACGACACCCATCCCACCCTGGTCATCCCCGAACTGATGCGCATCCTGATGGA
>JAJQFX010000099.1 GCA_021200895.1 Clostridiales bacterium
CGCCGTCAAGCGGCACTTCCGCTTCGCTCCCTGCCCTTTCAGGGGAGGCGAGGGGCTAGTGTTTGTCGTTTAGTCTGTGTTTTTACTCGAAGAAGGATGGATTTAGAATGTAATTTACTCAATAGGTGAACTTTGCCTATAACGAAGTACTATTCCGTAACCGACCACCCCTCTTGCCTCCCCTGAAAGGGGAGGTGGCGCGGCGCAAGCCGCGACGGAGGGGTTTCCCCTGGAAACCCTGACAAAGTCTGGTTTAAAAGAATCACAAAATGATGCAAACCCCCCGCCGCCCTTTCGGGCGGCGGGGGAAAATCGAAGTGAGAAGTGAACTGTGTGTGTGATTTCAGTGCTTATCCCACGGCGCTGACATCCGCCGTGTCAAAGGCGGTGACGATTGCGTCGCCCTCGTCGATGCTGGCGTCGGCGGGGTCGGTCCCGCTGTCCGCCGGGTCGGTCTCGCCCTCGGCGTCCACGTCGGATTCGACTCCTGCGGCGGCGGCGTACTCATCCTCGTCGTCGTACCAGTAGTACTCACCGGTCGCCTCGGTCAGCTCTTCCATCAGAGCGCGGGTCTTTACGCAGCACTCCGGCACGTTGAAGCCGTAGCTGTACACCTCGGCGGTGGCGGCGTCCGCTTCGCCCAGCAGCTGCACCAGCAGGGCCTGCTGCTCCGCGTTCAGGTCGGCGTACTTGAGATCTTCTACGGAGATGTAGTAGCTCCGCTCCCCGGCCAGAGATTCCAATTCCTCATAATCCTCGTCGTATTCGGAGTCGGTCTCAATGATGTATCCGTCCCGGCCCTCGTCATAGGAGAAATCGGCGCTGTCCAGCTCCTCCAGGAAGGTGCTCCAGACCTGCTCCTTCTCCTCGGCGGTCAGCTCGTAGTTGCTGGCGTCGTAGTCATACTCGCTGGTGTACTGGGAGACGTAAACGCCGTTGAGGTCGTCCGCATCCATGGAATAGAAGGTGTCGTAGAGCTGGAAGGTGTCGCACTTCTGCACGGCGGCGATGCAGGAGAAGATGTTCTCGTCGTCCTCGTACAGCGGCACATAATAGGCGCGCTCCAAAGTGCTGCCATTGGACAGAGTATAAGTGACCGAAATGGAGGTCGTGTTATAATACTGGTTGGTGTCGTCCTCATAGGGCAGGTAGGGGCCGGGGTACTTCTCCAGAATCGCCTGGTGCAGGGCCAGCACGGTGTTCTGCTCGGCGGCGTCGGTGAACTCCACGTTGAAATAACCCCAGTTGTAGTCGCCATAGGTGACATCCAGCGCACCCACGCCATGGGCGGCCAGGTAGCACTCCTTGGAGGTGTCGCCCGCAATGTCGGGCAGGGAGAAGCTGACACTGACCACGTTGTCCATGTTCGGCGTGCGGGTCACATAACCCAGGCCACCGGTGTACAGGCAATAGAGGAAGCCCACACAGGCCACCAGCGTCAACAGGTAGGCCGGGATCGCCCGCCAGAACTTGCGGAACCCTCTGGCCCAAATCAGCTGAATGATGATGTACGTCCCCAGGGACCCCACCAGCACGCTGATGAAGTAGACCTGGTTGCTGTCGGTCATGTCGCCCAGGATGTCGGCCAGGCCCAGCCCCACGGCCACGGACAGCAGGAACCGCACCGCGCCCCGCAGCACCGGCGCGCAGAAGCTGTTCTCGGCGTGTTCGCTCTTGCGGCGGCCATAGTACCACACTGTCACCAGCAGCAGCGCCACGGTGAACAGCGCCCACCACAGGATACTCCACAGGCCCATGCCCGGCAGCTCGGCGGTGATGGATGACCCATCGGCGTAATACATTCCGGTCAAAATAGTATAATTGGTACTGAACAGTTGATAAAACGCGCCAAAGGGACACAGGGCGGTGTAAAATGCGTCAGGGATCACCGCGACACATAGCCCGGCAGGAACTGATTCATGGTGGCGTTGAGCACGTCCCACAGCAGGGGCCAACCCACGGCGGTGGCGGTCAGGGAAACCGCCGCGTCCAGCAGGGTGCCGGCAGTCACCAGGAAGAACAGCATAAAGGTCAGGCAAGCGAAGGTCATCAGCGCGCAGCAGCCGAAGAGCGCCCACAGGGAGAGGGCCGCATTGGGCAGAGGCACGTTGTAGGCCCGGCAAACCACCTGGCACAGGCCAAAGCCAATGGCCAGCGGGACGATGGAGGTCAGCAGCCCTACCACATAGCCTCCCAACAGCAGGGGCCGCCGCCGGACGGGAAGGGCGTGGAACAAATCGACGCTGCGGCGGGTGTGCATATAGCCGAAGCTGTTGCAGCAGTAGACCACCAGATAGAGCATCAGCACCAGGAAAATGCCGGTGCGCAGGAAGGACAGTAGACTGTAGTAGACCGTCTGCCCGTAGAGCTGGGCCACCGATTCGGCGGTATAGCCCTCCCAGTTGGTCATGTCGGTGTAATACGCCTGGTTGCCCAAAATGGTGCTCAGGGTGACGATGGGCATGGAGATAATGGTCCACAGGCCGAAAAACACGGAAAACACCCGGTTGTTGCGCAGCTGCCACCAGAACACCCGGCGGAACGCGCCGTTTTTGCGTTCGTCACGAGAGGATCTTGTCGAGGTCATAACCTACCGCCTCCATTTCACTGATAAATACCTCCTCCAGGGACAGGGGGAGGGTCTCGGAAAAGACCGGGTGCAGCTCGGAGAGAACCTGCTCCACCGTCTCCTCGTCCTTCCGGGCCACCAGGCTGATCATGGAGCCGCTGGTGTCCAGCTTGACGATGTTCAGCTGCTCCCGCAGCCACTGGAGCTGCTGCTGCTCCAGCGGGGGATGAAACACCGCCTGGGCCTTGTGGATGCCCAGCTTGAGGGAGTCCAGCTCCTGCTCGAAGATCACGCCGCCCTGGTGGATGAGGACCACATGGTCGCAGAAGTCCTCCAACTCCCGCAGGTTGTGGGAGGCGATGACCACGGTCATGTTCCGCTCGGCCACCTGGTCAGAGACGATGCGCTTGAGCAGCTGGCGCATGACCGGGTCCAGTCCGTCAAAGACTTCGTCCAGCAGCAGATATTTGGGCTGGGCGGCCAGGGCGCAGATGAGAGCGGCCTGGCGCTGCATTCCTTTCGACATGTTGTGGAGCTTCATCTTCTGGTTCAGCCCGAACAGGCTGCACAGCCGCTGGAACTCGTCCTTGCTCCAGCCGGAGTAGACCCGGCGGTACAGGTCGGCCATGGTGCGCAGGTTGGCCTGGGGCAGGTAATAGGGGAAGTCCGGTACGAACACCACCTGGTCCTTGACCCGGGGGTTCTCGTAGGGGGTCTCCCCGTCGATGCGGATCTCGCCGCCGTCGGCGGCGTAGACCCCGCACAGGCTGCGCAGCAGGGTGGATTTGCCCGCCCCGTTGCTGCCCACCAGACCGAAGATACATCCCTCCTGGATTTGGAAGGAAATTTGATTCAGCGCTACCACGTTGTCGAATCGCTTGGTGTAATCCAAAATTTCGATCATAAGGCGTCCTCCTCTTTCTTCTTCTTTTGCAGGTACTCGGCGCAGAAGTCCGCCACCTCCTCCACGGTCAGGCCCCGGTCCAGGGCCTCCTGCAAGGCGACACCCAGAGTCTTTTTAGTCCTGGCCCGTAGCTGCTCCTGGGCGTTGTTTTCGCTGGCCAGGAAGGAACCCTTGCCGGGAACGGTCTCCAGCACGCCCTGGCTCTCCAGAATGCGGTAAGCCTTTTGCACCGTGTTGGGGTTGATGCCCAGCTCCTGGGCCAGGCTCCGCACGGAGGGAAGCTGTTCGCCGGGCTCCAGCCCGCCGCAGGCCGCCAGGCGGATGACGCCGTCGCACAGCTGGTCACAAAGGGGCTTCCTGCTCTTGTAGTTCAATGTTAAAAACACACGATCACCTCTGTCGCGCCATAGTGGGTGTATGGAGCGGAATAATACGCCTTTATCATACACCGGAACGGGCCTATAGTCAAGGGTTTTTGTGAACTTTTTTGATGAATCGCGTCTTTTATCCAACATTATGCCTCCTTCCGTTAGGTCCGTATTACGACATCTAGTATGTACATAGCATAACATATGCCCGACACCCTGTCAAGGGCGCCGGGCAATCTGTAATCATTTGTATTTTTTGTTACTTTTTTGTTATCCCTTCGTACCTGCCGTAACTGACTACCCCCTTGCCTCCCCTGAAAGGGGAGGAGGGCCGCCGCCTTCAGGCGGTGGCGGAGGGGTTTCTGGCACATGGCTGTGTAAAAGGAATCGCTAACTTCGCATTTATCCCACACCCTTTGGAGGTTCTATGCTTTATATTGTCATTGCCGTTATTCTGTTCGGCCTGCTCATCGCCATCCACGAATTCGGTCACTTTTCCGTCGCAAAGCTCTGCGGCATCCAGGTCAACGAGTTCTCCATCGGCATGGGGCCGCTGCTGCTGCACAAGCAGGGCAAGGAGACCCTTTACTCCCTGCGGCTGCTGCCCATCGGCGGCTACTGCGCCATGGAGGGAGAGGACGAGGAGAGCGACAACCCCCGCGCCTTTGGCAACGCCTCCGGCTGGAAGCAGTTTCTGGTGCTGATTGCCGGATCCGCCTTCAACTTCCTGGCGGGGCTGCTGATTTTGCTGTGTCTCTACTCCAGCGTCACCTCCTACGCCACCTCCACCATCACCGGTTTTATGGACGGCTTCCCCTGCGAGGGGGAGGATATGCTGATGGTGGGAGACGAAATTCTCTCCGTCAACGGCAAGGCGGTGCTGCTCTCCGGTGACATCTCCACCATCCTCTCCCTCAGCGACGAGGACACGGTGGACATGGTGGTGCGTCGGGACGGGGAAAAGGTCAAACTCAATGACCTGCCCCTGACCCTACAGGAGTACGAGGTGGACGGCGAGACCGTCTGGCGGTACGGCCTGTACCTGGGGGTGGAGGAGGCCACCATCCCCGTGCGGCTGCGCAACGGATTTTACTCGGCGGTGAATTTTGTGCGCACCGTCTGGTGGAGCCTGGAAATGCTGTTCACTGGGGACGCCGGGATTTCAGACCTGAGCGGTCCCATCGGCATCGTCAACACCATGAGCGAGGTGGGGGAGGCGTCGGCCACCACGCTGGACGCCATTCTGAACCTGCTCTACTTCGCCGCGTTCATCGCCATCAACCTGAGCGTCATGAACCTGCTGCCCATCCCCGCGCTGGACGGAGGTCGGGTGTTCTTCCTGCTGCTGAACGGGCTGCTCTACCTGGTGTCCCGGCGGCGCATCCCGGCCCGATACGAGCAATATGTTCACCTGGCGGGCATGTGCGCCCTGCTGCTGCTGATGGCGGTGGTGGCCCTCCAGGACGTGTATAAGATTTTTGTGTAGAAATTCCCTGATTTCGCCCAGAACATTCACTGCACACCCTGTAGGGGCGGGGCCGGGGCCCCCCCGGGGGGCAAACGGGGTGGGCGGGGGCGCCCGGGCCGCCCCCGCAACAGACATAGGTGTTTAAAAAAA
>JAJQFX010000158.1 GCA_021200895.1 Clostridiales bacterium
GGTGTGCTTGGCCAGGCCGGTGTAAGAACTCTGCATCACACCGTTCTTCACATAGTACCAGGAACCGGAGGTGTGCTTCACCAGGCCGGTGAAGGAGGTCTGCACAGCGCCATCGATGTAATAGTACCAGGTGCCATCGGAGGCTTTGTTCAAACCGTTCAGGACGCTGGGGCCTGTGCTGTTATAATGGATGGTGGCGTTCAGCAACAGTCCATTGCTCTCTTCCTCCTCTTCTACTCCGGTGTTGATGGTGATTGCATTCCAGTCATCCTCAGACCCCGCATAGTAGACATCCGCCAGGGCGGTGGAGTCAAATGCCCCGTATTCAACCATGGTCACGCTGGAGGGAATGGTCACGCTGGACAAGTTCGAGCAGCAATAGAACGCGTAGCAATCAATGGTGGTGACGCTGTCGCCAATCGTCACACTGGTCAGGCTGGTGCAATCCTCAAACGCGGCATAGCCAATGGTGATAACGCCGCTGCCGAAGGTCACGTTAGTCAGGCTCGTGCAGCCACGGAATGTTTCAAAGTCGAGGGTGGTGACGCTACCTGGAATCGTCACATTGTTCAAGCTCGTACAGCCGCAGAACGCCCTCATGCCAATGCTGGTAACGCTGTCCGGAATCGTCACGCTGGTCAGGCTCGTGCATTCATTGAACGCATAGTTACCAATGGAGGTGACGCTACCAGGAATTGCCACGCTGGTCAGGCCCGTGCATTCATTGAACGCATAGTTACCAATGGAGGTGGTGCCGCTGCCAATTGTTACGCTGGTCAGGCCCGTGCATCCATTGAACGCATAGTTACCAATGGAGGTGACGTTGTCCGGAATGATCACGCTGGTCAGGCTCGTGCAATTCCAGAACGCATAGTCACCAATGGAGGTGACGCTGTCGCCAATCGTCACGCTGGTCAGACTATAGCAGACGTAGAACGCATATGCGCCGATAGAGGTGACGCTGTCCGGGATGGTCACGCTGGTCAGGCTGGTGCAATAGAAGAATGCTCTTTCGCCGATGGAGATGACACTGTCCGGGATAGTCACACTGGTCATGTTCGCGCACTGATGGAACGCATAGTCACTAATGGAGGTGACGCCGTCCGGGATGGTCACGCTAGTCAAACTGAGGCAGAAGTAAAATGCGTATGCATCGATGGAAACGACCCCGTCCGGGATAACATATGCTCCTGTTTTACCGGCTGGACAGCAAACCAGTTCTGTTTGCGCCTTGTTGAAAAGCACACCATCCAAAGAGGAATAAACGGTATTCCCCGTGTTCACTGTGATGCTGGTCAGGCTAGAGCAGTAGACAAATGCAAGTTCCTCAATGGAGGTAACGCTGCTCGGGATGGTCACACTGGTCAGGTTCGAGCAGTCGCCAAACGCCCAGTTCTCAATAGAGGTGACGCCATCTCCTATCACGACGGTTTCAACGTTGTCCCAATCATAAAAAACAGAATCAACAAGCGCACCGCTGCCGCTGATAGTTAAGGTGCCGGCATCATCCAGCGTATAGGTCAAATTGCTGCCGCAGGAGCCGCTTGCCACGGTGCTGGCCGTGGCAATGCCGTCCTCCGACGCTACGCTGATGCCATCCTCGGCGGCCTCTTCCTCAGGCTCGGCCTCGGATTCCTCCTCGGCGACCTCCTCCTCAGGCTTGGCCTCGGATTCTTCCTCGGCGGCCTCCTCCTCAGGCTCGGCTTCGGATTCCTCCTCGGCGGATTCCTCCTCCGATTCTGCCTCGGCGCTTGCGGAGACCTCCGCGTCCGCCTCCGGCTCCACCGCCCACGCCGTCAAGGATAGCAGGGAGAGGCTCATGGCCAGCGCCAGCAGCAGGGAGGTCAGCCGTTTGCACGTTTGCTTCATAAATAATCCCTCCAAACTTAATATTGACTGAATTGAATATCAGCCCATAAAAAAGTATATCATAAGCGAAAAAGAATAGCAAGCACAATTCATTGCGTTTCGTGTTCCTGTAAAAATCGCCTTGTCAAAGGCCGAAGAAGCTGGTATACTGGACATAAAAGGATACCCTGTCGGCGGCACAGGGCGATGATAAAGAAAGGTTGGGGAGCGTATGGCAGACTTTTTTTCCTGGCTGAAACGCAAGGCGAACAAGGAACGGCCCTATTGCGCCGCAGTGGTGCCTGCGGCGGGCAGCGCCCACCGCATGGAGGGCGTGGATAAGGTTTTGGCGGAGCTGGGCGGCGTCCCGGTCATTGTCCGGGCGCTGTCGGCGCTGAACGACTGCGAGCTGATCGACGAAATCATCGTCGTCACCCGGGAGGATTTGATCGTCCCCATCAGCGGCCTGGTCAGGCAGCACGGCCTGAACAAGGTGAAAACGGTGGTGAAGGGGGGCGAGACCAGGGCGGAGTCTGTCCGGCTGGGGCTGGCCGAGGTGTCCAAAGAGGCGGACCTGGCGGCCATCCACGACGGGGCGCGGCCCTTCGTGAGCCGTGAGCTGCTGGAGGAGGTCATTCAGGCGGCGGAGCGGAACCACGCCGCCGCCCCGGCCATTCCGGTGGTGGACACGGTGAAGGTGGCCCATGACGGCCTGGTGGACAGCACTCCTGACCGGGAGACGCTGTTCGCGGTGCAGACCCCCCAGGTCTTTGAATACGGGCTCATCACCGGCGCATTGGAACGGGCGATTCGGGAAAAGATACCCCTGACGGACGACTGCTCCGCTGTGGAGGCCATGGGCATGAAGGTCACGCTGACCACCGGCAGCCGGGAGAATATCAAAATCACCACGCCCATGGATTTGGCGATAGAGGAGGCAATTTTGCAATGGCGGCAACAGGATTGAGAATCGGCCAGGGCTATGACGTACATAGGCTGGTGGAGGGCCGCAGGCTGATATTAGGCGGCGTGGACATCCCCTGGGAGAAGGGCCTGCTGGGCCACTCCGACGCCGACGTGCTGATTCACGCCATCATGGACGCCCTGCTGGGGGCCGCCGGACTGGGGGACATCGGCAAGGCCTTCCCGGACAATGACCCCGCCCTGGAGAACATCTCCAGCGTGGTGCTGCTGGACAGGACGATGGCGCTGCTGGAGGATGCCGGGTACCAGGTGGTCAACGTGGATGCCACCATCGTGGCCCAGCGCCCCAAGCTGGCCCCCTACCTCCCCGCCATGCGGGCGCTGCTGGCCCGGCACATGGAGGTGGATGAAGGCCGCGTCAACATCAAGGCCACCACGGAGGAGCATCTGGGCTTCACCGGGGACGGCTCCGGCATGGCGGCCCAGGCCGTAGCCCTGCTGGAACCGGCGTCTAACCACTGACAGGGGCTGGTGGTTAGCGGCTAGTGGCTAGTGGTTAGTGGCGTTAGCCGGTGGAGGGATGCAATCGGAATCTCCTTAAATAAGGGCAGCAGAGGGCAACCGGCTTGCGCCTTGTCCCTCAATCAGAGGCTTCCCAGGCAACAGACGATATAACTTGATACGCACCAAAGCTGCCGCCCATGGCGGCTGGAAACGATTGACGCCCGTTCCGCTGAAGCGGAGCGCGGCGTCAATTTTGCTGTCCTTTGATTATTGAACCGGACTTCACGCTCTGCTAACCACCAGCCACTAACACCCCACGTCCCCGTCGAATTTTCCCCCTTTTTGACGCACCCTGTCTCTCCCCGGCGCATAGAGTGTATCGGGCGAATCCTTCGCCGGAAAGGAGAGAATCAGGGTGTTTTACTATTTGATCGTCTGCCGTTCCCTGACCCAGGCTCAGCAGAGGCTGGCTGCGTTGGAGCGGTCAGGGCTGACGGCCCACCTGTTACGCACCCCGAAGGAGTTGGCGGAGCGTGGCTGCGGCTATTCCGTCAAAATTGCGGAGCGGAATTTGAAGGGGGCGCTGGTGGCCCTGCATCGGGCGGAGCTGTCCCCCACCCGCCTCTACCGCATCGCGGGGGACGGCAGCTATCGGGAGGTCGCGCTGTGATTTATCTGGACAGCGCGGCCACCACGCTGCAAAAGCCGCCCGCCGTGCTGCGGAGCGTCCTGTACCACGGCCAGCGGGCGGCGAATCCGGGGCGGGGCGGCTACGCTCAGGCCTTCTACGCCAGCCGGGTGGTGTACCGGTGCCGCACCCAGGCCGCCCGGCTGTTTGACGCGGTGGACGAGGGCCATGTGGTGATGACCTCCAACGCCACCCACGGGCTGAACATCGCCATCCGCTCCCTGGTGAAGCCGGGGGATACGGTGGTCGTCAGCGGCTACGAGCATAACGCTGTGACCCGGACGCTGGCGGCCATCCCGGAGGTGACGGTGCGGGTGGCCTCCGGGCCGCTGTTTGCGCCCCAGGCATTGCTGGACGCCTTCCGGCGGCAACTGCCGGGGGCGGACGCCGCCGTCTGCACCCATGTGTCCAACGTGTTCGGGTATATTCTGCCCATCGGGGAAATCGCGGCCCTGTGCCGCCGGTATGGTGTCCCTCTGGTGGTGGACGCCTCCCAGTCTGCGGGGACGCTGCCGGTGGAGACGGAGAGCTGGGGGGCGCAGTATGTGGCCATGCCGGGCCACAAGGGGCTGTACGGCCCTCAGGGGACGGGCCTCCTCATCTGCGGCAAAGACGCCAGCCCCCAGCCGGTACTTTACGGTGGGACGGGCAGCGAATCCCAAAACCAGGCCATGCCGGACTTCCTCCCAGACCGGCTGGAGGCGGGGACCCAGAATGTGTGCGGCATCGCCGGGCTGAACGAGGGGCTGCGCTTTGTCCGGGAGCGAGGGACGGCGGCCATCGCCGCCCACGAGCAGCGTCTGACCCGCCTCCTGGCCCGGCTCCTCCGGGAGCGCTGCGGGGAGCGGGTGACGGTATTCGCCGGAGAGGAGCAGAGCGGCGTCCTGTCCTTCCGGCCCAACGGGGCGGACTGCGAAGCCTTTGCCGCAGCGCTGGCGAACCGGGGCTTCGCGGTGCGGGCGGGGCTCCACTGTGCGCCGCTGGCCCACCAGACCGCCGGGACGCTGGAGACCGGCACCGTCCGGGCCAGCTTCTCCGCCTTCAACCGGGAGGAGGAAGTGCGGGCCTTTGCCGATGCAGTCTGTGGGGAATTGAAAAAGTAACACGGAAATCAATTTTGAAATCCATTTCACATAGAAACCCCTCCACCGGCTGTCGCCGGTTCCCTTCCGCCGTCAAGCGGCATTTCCGGCGCTTTGCGCCTCCCTACCCTTTCAGGGGCGGCAAGAAGTTGTTGGAATCACTACGTCAATGGCTCCCCCTGAAAGGCAATGTCATCAACTTTAAGAAACTTATCCTGGAGTGAAGGGAATAACGCAGCCGTACAGTCAGATTTCGTCGACCAAAGGGCAACAAAATTGCCGCCCGTCCCGCCAACGGCAGGGACGCGGGCGGCAATCGTCTCCAGCCGCCATGGGCGGCAGTCTCAGCAGGTATCAAGTCACATCGTCTGTTGCCTGCGCTGCCACGGAACGGCAGAGACAAGGCGCTAG
>JAJQFX010000139.1 GCA_021200895.1 Clostridiales bacterium
CCGCCCGTCCCCCGTGTCCGCTGTCAATCCGACCCCGGCCCCGCTCTCCGCCCCGGCGCCGGCGGGGGGGGCGGGGAATGTTCCTGACCGGAGCGGACGGCAGGGAGGAGCAGGTTCTGCTGGGGGGCGAGGCGCTGCCGGTGTCGGCGGACGACCTTTCCCTGGTGGTGGAGCTGGCCACCCGAGCCAGCTTCCAAAACGCGGCGGAAAAGCTGAAATCCGGCTTCCTGCCCCTGAAAGGGGGGCACCGGCTGGGGCTGTGCGGCACAGTCACGGTGCGGGAGGGGAGCATCATCGGCTTCCGGGAGCTGTCCTCCCTGGCCATCCGCATCGCCAGGCCGGTGCAGGGCTTTGCCGAGCCGGTGGTTGCCCAGATATGTCAGGGGGAGCGGCCCAGCAGCACCCTGATCCTCTCGCCGCCGGGCTACGGCAAGACCACCCTGCTGCGGGATTTGATTCGCCTCATCAGCCTGCGCTACCATCTGCGCATCGGCCTGGCGGACGAGCGGGGGGAGGTGGCCGCCCTGTGGAAGGGGGTTCCCCAGATGGATGTGGGGCCCACCACCGACGTGCTGGACGGCTGCCCCAAGGCTCAGGGGCTGATGCAGCTTTTGCGGGGCATGGGGCCGCAGCTGTTGGCGGCGGATGAAATCACCGCGCCGGAGGACGTGACGGCCCTGAGCAGCGCGGCGAACTGCGGCGTGGCGCTGCTGGCCACCGCCCACGCCGCCGGGGTGGAGGAACTGGGCCAGCGCCCCCTGTACCGGGCGCTGTTGGAGCAGGGGATTTTTCAGCAGGTGTGCATCCTGCGCAGAGAGGGCCAGCAGAGGTTCTGCACGGTGGAGGCGCTGCCATGCAAAGGCTGATAGGGGGAGGGCTGGTGGTGCTGGCCTGTGTGGGCGGAGCGCTGCATCTCACCTGGCAGCGCAGAGAGGGGCTGCGCACCCTGGAGCAGCTGATTGCGGCGCTGCTGCTGATGGAGCGGGAGCTTGGCCGGGGGGAGCCGGATACGGAGACCCTGCTGGCGCTGGCGGCGCAGTCCGCCGCAGGCCCTGCGTCCCACTTCTTCCGGAACGTGGGGGAGGCGCTGAACCGGAACGCGGAGCGGCCCCTGGCGGCGCTTTGGCGGGAGGAAGGGGAGGCCCTGGCGCTGCCGCCTGCCGCAAAGGTGGCGTTTGACGCGGTGGGGCAGATTTTGGGCCGGTATGACGCCCAGGAGCAGCGCAAGGGGCTGCACGCCGTCGCCCAGACCCTACAGGAGATATTCCAAAGCGCAAAGGAGGAGGAAAAGCAAACCAGCCGACTGACCCTGGCCCTTGGCTCCTGCGGGGCGGTGTTTCTGCTGGTGCTGCTTTTATAAGATGATATGGAAATGGATGTCGATCTCATCTTCAAAATCGCCGCCATCGGCATTTTGGTGGCGGCGCTGAATCAGGTATTGACCCGCTCCGGCCGGGACGAGCAGGCCACCATGGTCACCCTGGCGGGGCTGGTGGTGCTGATGCTGGTGGTGCAGGAGATCAGCGACCTGTTCGAGCTGATACGCACCCTGTTTGACCTGTGATGGAGGTGATGCTGCAAGTGGCGGCGGTGGCGGTAGTAGGCTCCGTCTGCGCCGTGCTGCTGGGCAGGCAGCAGGGGGAGCTGGCGCTGCTGCTGGGCCTGGGCACCTGTGGGGTGGTGCTTTATCTGGTGCTGGAGCAACTCAGCGGACTCATCGCTCTCATCCGGGAGTTGGTGGACTGCGCGGAGGTGGATAGCGACCTGGTGCGCCCCCTGATGAAAACGGCGGCGGTGGCCATCGTCACCATGCTGACGGCCTCGGTGGCCCGGGACGCGGGGCAAACCGCCATTGCCGCCACGGTGCAGCTGTGCGGCTCTCTGCTGGCGCTGTGTCTGGCGGCACCGCTGGTTCACGCGGTGCTGACGCTGGTGGCGGAGCTGCTGTGAGGCGGTGGAGTGCGGTGGCGGCAGCCGCCCTGCTGCTGTGGCTGGCCTGCGTTCCCGCTGCGAAGGCCGCTGACATCCTGGACGAGGTGTGGGACGCCGCCGGGGCGGATGCGGTGGCCGAAGCGGGGGAGGACGTGGTGGAGCAGACCCTGGACTGGGACATCGACCTGGCTGCGGGCCTGGGCGACCTGCTGGACACGGCGGAGGAGGAGCTGGCGGGACTGCTGAAAGCGGCCCTCCGCTCCGGCATCCTGCTGCTGCTCACCGTGCTGCTGGCCGAGATGATGGCGGGGCTGGGGGCGAGTGTGCCGGGCGGGTGGAAGGACGGCGTCCGCGTTGTTGCTACCCTGACGGTGACGGGGCTGGCAGTGGCCGATGCGGGGAACCTCATCGACCTGGGGCGGGAGACGATTCAGGAGCTGGACGCCTTCACCCAGATTTTGACCCCCGTGATGGCAACGGCCTGCGCCGCGGCGGGGAACGCCACCGGCGCAGCGGTGCGGCAGGCGGCTACGCTGCTCTGTTCCAGCGTGCTGATGAGCCTGGTGGATCGGCTGTTCCTGCCCCTGGTGTACAGTTACATCGCCATGACCGCGGGGGCCTGCGCCACCGGCAACCGGGGGCTGTCGGCGGTGGCAGGATTGCTGAAATGGTGCGTCACTGCGGCGCTGAAAGGAGTCCTGATGGTGTATACAGCGTTCCTCTCCTTCGCCAGCCTGGCGGCAGGAGGTACCGATGCTATGACGGCCCGGCTGACAAAATCCGCCATCAGCGGCCTGGTGCCGGTGGTGGGGGGCATTCTGTCCGATGCCGCCGATACCCTGCTGGCCGGGGCGGGACTGCTCCGCAGCGTGCTGGGCATCTTCGGGGCGCTGGCGGTGTTGGGCTTCTGCCTGACCCCCTTCCTCCGGCTGGGGATGCAGTACCTCCTGTACCGGGCGGTGGCGGTGCTGGCGGCGGTGTTCCCCAACGCGGGGCTGTCCGGGCTGATCGAGGAGCTTGGCTCCGCCTTTGGGCTGGTGCTGGGGATGACGGGGGCCTGCGCCCTGATGACCCTCATCTCCATCTTCGCGGCCATGGCGGCGGTACTGCCCACATGAGCGGCCTGGGAAGCTGGCTGCTGAGCATTACGGCGGCGGCCCTGTTGGTGGGCGTTCTGGAGGCCATGATGCCGGAGGGCAGCGTGAAGGCGGTGAACAGACTGGGCTGCGGCCTGCTGCTGTTCCTGGTTCTGGTGCGTCCGGCGCTGGGAGGCGGCTATGAGCGCCTGCTGGAGGAGCTGCACAGCTGGCAAAGCGAGGCGGCGGAGGAGACGGAGCGGCTGAACCAAGTAGAAATTTCGTTGGAGGAAACCATCATAGCGGAGGAAGCGGCGGCATATATTCAGGCAGAGGCCGGGGAGCAGGGGATTTCATGCAGCGTCGCCGTCACCTGCGCCCGGAGCGAGGACGGCCTGACCCTGCCTGTGGCGGTGGAAATCGGGGGCGTTATCCAGGAAGCCCAACGGGAGGCGCTGCGGGCGCTGATTCAGGAGGCCTTCGCCCTATCAGAGGAACAAATACACTTTACGGAGGCGGAAGAGGTGAGACAGGATGCAGGCCCCTGACTGGAAAAAGGGGAAGGAAGTGCTGAAGCGGTTTCAATATGCGGGCATCGTGCTACTGGCGGGCGTCCTGCTGCTGGCGATTCCTATTGACTGGCAGACGGAATCAGACGCGGAGCAGGTGGATGAGGCGGAAACCGCCGCAGAGGAGTTCGATGTCACCGCTTTAGAGGAGCGGTTGGCAGCCGTTATCGGGCAAATCGAGGACGTGGGGGAGGTGGAAGTGCTGGTCACCCTGTCTGCCAGCAGCAGGCAGGTGTTGGCTACGGATGAGACGGTGGGGGAGAGCTCCACCAAGACGGAGACGGTGCTGACCAAGGACGGCAGCACGCAGCAGTCCACCGTCACGGTGCAGACGATTTACCCCACCTTTCAGGGGGTGCTGGTGGTCTGCGACGGGGGAAACGATGCCGCCGTCAAGCTGCAGGTGCTGAGCGCCGTCAAGGCGCTGACCGGGTTAAGCGCGGAGCAAATTTCAATCTGTGCGAGAGCAGGAGGTTCGTAACATTGAAAATCTGGAAACGGAATGCTGTGGTGGCAGCCATCGTGCTGTTCGTCTGCGTGGCAGTCTATTTAAACTGGTCTTATGACCAGACGGAGAGCGTGTCAGGCTCCACCTCGGAGGCGGTGGCGGAAAAGACCCTGGGGGAGACGGAGCTGGTCAGCGCCCAGGAGGAGTTGACGCTGGAGGACAGCGTAGATACGGCCTCCGGCGAGAGCGAGGAGGAGGACGCCCTTTCGGAACACGCCCTGACAGAGGAGGACACGGCCCAGACCGCCGCCGAGGCATCCGATTACTTTGACACCGCCCGCCTGAACCGGGAGGAGGCCCGGGACAGCGCCCTGAGCATCCTCCAGGAGACGGTGGATGACCCCTCGGCGGACAGCGAAGCGGTCAACACGGCGGCGGAGTCCATCACGGCCATGGCTGCGGCCACCCTGGCGGAATCCCAAATCGAAAGCCTTGTGACGGCGAAGGGCTATGCGGACTGCGTGGCCTTCATCGGGGACAGCTCTGTCAGCGTGGTGGTCAGCACGGAGAACGGGGAACTGGAGGCCTCCGACATTGCGAAAATCACTGACATCGTGTGCGGGGAGACGGAGTTTTCCGCCAGCGATGTCAAGGTCATTACCGCGGAGTGAAAAGCGATGAGGTACCTTGAAATAACGCTTTACAACTCCGGCTGAATCCTATATAATAGTATCACGAACCAATGATACAGCAATGGAGGAACTTACGATGGAAGCATATGAGGCAATTATGACCAGAACCAGTGTCCGCAGCTATCTGGAGCGGCCTATCAGCGACGATGCGGTGCGGAAGATTTTGGAGGCCGGCATGAGCGGCCCCAGCTGCGCCAACCGGCGGGACTGGTCCTTTATCGTGGTGCGGGACAGGGAGACGCTGAACAAAATGGCGGACGCCAACGGCCGCCCTGCCACTCCGCTGCGGAAGGCCACCTTGGGCATCCTGGTGTGCGGAGACCTGCAAAAGGCATTCCAGCCCGCCCCGGACTATTGGATCATTGACGGCGCAATCGCCGCGCAGAACATGGTTCTGGCGGCCCACGCCTTGGGCATCGGCTCTGTCTGGCTGGGCACCTACCCCCAGATGGAGCGGGTGGAGAAGCAGGCGGCGCTGTTCGGCCTGCCGGAGCACATTGTGCCCCACTCCGTCATTGCCTTCGGCTACCCTGACCCGGAGGAGGAAGACCAGGCCAAGGAGAAGCGCTATGAGGCGGACTGCGTTCACTTTGAAACCTGGTGACGCTGCATGAGACCGGCTTTCGGGCGACCGAAGGCCGGTCTTTCTCTTTTGTGCGCCTCCGGGCGAAAGGAACTTCATGCTGGACTTGCCAAAACCGGAAGAACGTGGTAT
>JAJQFX010000294.1 GCA_021200895.1 Clostridiales bacterium
GGCACCGCCCCCGCGGCGGAGGCTCCCAACAGCGGCAGCGCCTGTTTCAGTGTGGTCATGGCGTACAGAGCGCTGCCCACGGTGAGCCACGCCGCGAAGAACACTCCGCTGACCGCCAGTGCTACCACCAGCGCCTGCCGCCCCTCCCGGAAGGCGGCGTAGCAGCCGCCTGCGAAGCAGCCCAGCCCCGCGCCCAGGCAGCAGAAAAGCTGCATCTGTCCTTCCTCTGCCCGGCCGGTGGAGATGAGCCACGCCGCCCCCAGCAGGAGGAGCGTACACACGGCGAAGGCCAGCGCCGCCCCGGCCAGAATACTCGTGCATCGGTTGAACAGCGTCTCCCGGCGTTCCGTCTGCACCAAAAAAATTCCCCCTTCTCACGTCCTGCTACAGGGTATGAGAGAGGGGGAATTTTTATGAGCATCGGCTTACTTCTTCTCGGCAGGCTCCGCTTTGCCGTCTTCCGTGGTCTGGACGCCCTTGGAGGACACCGCCCACTTCATCAGCTCAATGCGCACCCGGTCAGCGCCGGTCTCGATGACGATGCTATTCTGCTTCACGGCGCAGACCGTACCGACTACGCCGCTGATGGTGGTGACCTCATCGCCCACCGCCAAGCTGTTGCGCAGCTCGGTGGCCTGCTTTTTCCGCTTGTTCTCAGGGCGGATCAGCAGGAAGTAGAAGATGGCGACCATCACGACCAGCATGACAATCGTATATCCCCAATCACTCATGTTATTACCTCCGTTTCTTGCGTAAAAACGCGCACTATAGGTAGTATAACTGAAACCGCCCCTGTTTGCAAGGGATTTTTCAGAATTTTATACCCGCTTTTCTGCGTTGTCAAATGATGTGGCCCCCGGCAGGAGGAGTACAAAACATAAGAAATCCACAGGGAAGAGGAGCAGCCTCGCCGGACAGCTGAAAAACGGGCCAGGGCGCCGCTGTGGGGGAGTCCCAATCTAAGGAACCTCTGAACAAATGCACTTCGGCGCCTTGCGGTAAATTTCCGCCATAAATGCGTTGCAAAATCTTGAAATCCGTCAGGATTCCTGCGCTTTTGCGCCTTTTTCTGACGCAAATTTCCTCGCAATCCGCTCTCGTCCATTTATTCAGAGGTTCCCTAACGTGCGTATAGGCCGATTGTTGCGCCAGACCAGGGGTGCAGCCAGCAGCACTCCAAGCAAAGTGCTGCTGGCTGCAAAAATGTTTTATAGTATTGCATTGTCCCCTTAACGGGATGCGGTTCACCTGTTATGGAAGCGGGGAGTTTTGTCGTTTCGGTCAGTCCACCCACACCTTGCCGATGTCGGTGCGGTACTGCATATCCTTCCAGGTGATGGGCTTGGCGGCGGCGTAGGCGTTGGCCACGGCCTCCTGCAAGGTATCGCCCCGGGCGGTGACGCCCAGCACACGGCCGCCGCTGGTCAGGTAAGCGCCGTCCGGGCCAAATTTCGTGCCTGCGTGGAACACATACGAGCCCTCCACCTGCTCCAGGCCGGAGATGACGTTGCCCTTCTCATAGCTCAGGGGATAGCCGCCGGAGGCTAGCACCAGGCAGCAGGCCGCGCCGTCCTTCCAGCGGATGTCGGTTTTGTCCAGCGTCCCGTCGATGCAGGCGTTGAAGATGTCAAACAGGTCGCTGTCCAGCAGATAGAGCAGGGGCTGGGTCTCCGGGTCGCCGAAGCGGGCGTTGTACTCCACCACCTTGGGGCCGTCGGGGGTCAGCATCAGGCCGAAGTACAGCACGCCCTTGAAGGGGCGGCCCTCCGCCTTCATGGCCTGGATGGTGGGCTGGAAAATCTCCTCCATGCAGCGCCGGGCGATGCCCGGGGTGTAGTTGGGGGAGGGGGCGAACGCACCCATGCCGCCGGTGTTGGGGCCCCGGTTGCCGTCAAAGGCCCGCTTGTGATCCTGGGAGGACAGCATGGGGACGACGTGCTCCCCGTCCGCGAAGGCCAGCACCGTCACCTCCGGGCCGGTCATGCACTCCTCGATGACCACGGTGGAGCCGGAAGCGCCGAACTTGCCGTCCTCCATCATCTCCCGGACGGCCTGCTTGACCTCGTCCACCGTGGCGGCCACGGTGACGCCTTTGCCCAGGGCCAGGCCGTCCGCCTTCACCACGATGGGCGCGCCCTGGGCGTCGATATAGTCCAGCGCGGCCTGCTCCTCGGTGAAGGTCTGGTACTTTGCGGTGGGGATGTGGTACTTCGCCATCAAGTCCTTGGAGAAGGACTTGGATGCCTCGATGATGGCGGCGTTCTTCCGGGGGCCGAAGGCGCGGATACCTGCCTCCTCCATGGCGTCCACCATGCCCAGGGCCAGCGGGTCATCCGGGGCCACCATGACAAAGTCCATGGCGTTCTCCCTGGCCCAAGCCACCATCCCCGCCACGTCCGTGGCTCCGATGGGGACGCAGGTGGCCAACTGGGCGATGCCCGCGTTGCCCGGAGCGCAGTACAGCTCCGTCACCTTGGGGGACTGGGCCAGCTTCCAGCAGATGGCGTGTTCGCGGCCACCGCCGCCGACGACTAATACTTTCATGTTTTGCAGCTCCTTTTCTGAAAATGTTGAAATGGCCTCCCGGTCACGTTACATTGATGTCGATAAATTCCTTCTTATAGTGATACAGGCGATAGGCGACCCGCCCCACGCCCCAAGCCAGACCGAGCAAAATGCCATAGGCAAAGCGCTCCGCCTCGCACAGGTGCAGCAGGACGGCGGCAAACGCCATTGGGCCGAGCATATCGAGTACATACTCGAACAGGTGGTCCTTCAGGTGCTTTTTCAAGCGGAAACGCCGCTTCTCCTCTGTGGTAAATGTCTGATTCATCAGAAACGCTCCTCCGATTCCAGGCCGCAGCGTTACTGCACGCTGACCGTTCCGGCCAGCACCTGCTTATAATCCTCGTAGTTTTTCTCCAGCAGGGTCGGGGTGTCCAGCCCATAGGGGCATTTGCCCTTGCACCGGCAGCAGTGGAGGCACTGCTCGATGCGCTTCATCTTCTCCTGCCACTCCGGGGTCAGCCAGGACTGGGCGGGGGCCCGCCGCAGCATCAGGGACATCCGGGCGCAGCTGTTGATTTCAATGCCCACCGGGCAGGGCATACAGTAGCCGCAGCCCCGGCAGAACTCGCCCCGCAGCTGGGCGCGGTCATGGTCGATGACCGCCTGCAACTCCGGCGTCAGGGCAGGCGGAGCGTCGATGTAGGAGAGGAACTCGTCCAGCTCCCCCTCCCGCTGCACCCCCCAGATGGGCAGCACATTGTCAAACTGGGCCTCAAAGGCATAAGCGGCAGCGGAGTTGGTGATGAGGCCGCCGGACAGGGCCTTCATGGAGATGAAGCCCATGTTCTTCTCCCGGCACAGCGCCACCAGCTCCAGTTCCTGCTCTCCGGAGATGTAGGAGAAGGGGAATTGCAGCGTCTCGTACAGCCCGGAGGCAATGGCCTCCTGGGCCACCGCCAGGCGGTGGTTGGTGATGCCGATGTGGCGCACCATCCCTTTGGCCTTGGCCTCCAGCATGGCCTCATAGACTCCGGTGCCGTCCCCCGGCTTGGGGCACCAGGCCGGGTTGTGGAACTGATAGAGGTCGATATAATCGGTGCGCAGGTTGCCCAGGGAGGTGTTCAAATCCTTCCAGAAGTCATCCGCCGTCTCGGCGGCGGTTTTCGTGGCGACATACACCTGCTCCCGGAAGCCCTCCAGCGCCTCGCCCAGCTTGCACTCGCTGTCGGTATAGAACCGGGCGGTGTCAAAGAAGCGGATGCCGCCGTTGTAAGCCTTGCGAATCAGCCGAACCGCGTCCTCCTGGGAGATACGCTGAATGGGCAGCGCGCCGAAGCCGTTCCGGTTGACGGTGATGCCTGTGCCGCCCAGAGTGACCATATCCATAGCGTTCCCTCCGTTCAGAATAAAATCAGCGTGCCTGCCGGGGAAATTGCGGCAGGCACGGGTTATCATTAGTGATGGAACAGCCGCATCCCGGTGAAGCACATGGTAATGCCATGGTTGTTGCAGGCTTCGATGACGTTGTCGTCCCGGATGGAGCCGCCCGGCTCGGCGATGTACTGTACACCGGACTTGAAGGCCCGCTCCACATTGTCGCCAAAGGGGAAGAAGGCGTCGCTGCCGCAGGCCACGCCGGACAGCTTGGAAACCCATTCCTTCTTCTCCGCCTCGGTGAGAGGCTCCGGCTTGACCTTGAAGCTCTCCTGCCACACGCCGTCGGCCAGGATGTCCTCATATTCGTTGGAGGTGTAAACGTCGATGGCGTTGTCCCGGTTGGGGCGGCGGATACCGTCCACAAATTGCAGGCCCAGGACCTTCGGGTGCTGGCGCATCCACCAGTTGTTGGCCTTGTCACCGGCCAGACGGGTGCAGTGGATGCGGCTCTGCTGACCCGCCCCTACGCCGATGGTCTGGCCGTCCTTCACATAGCAGACGGAGTTGGACTGGGTGTATTTCAGGGTGATGAGGGAGAGAATCAGGTCGGTTTTCGCGCTGTCAGGCAGGTTCTTGTTCTCGGTGACGATATTGGACAGCATTTCCTCGTCGATGGTCAGGAAGCCGTGGCCCTGCTCAAAGACCACGCCGAAAATCTCCCGCCGCTCCTGGGCCTTGGGCACATAGTTGGGGTCGATTTGGATGACGTTGTAGTTGCCCTTTTTCTTGGTTTTCAGGATAGCCAGGGCCTCGTCGGTATAGCCGGGGGCGATGATGCCGTCGGAGACCTCGGCCTTGAGATAGGTGGCGGTGGAGGCGTCGCAGATGTCGGACAGGGCGGCCCAGTCGCCATAGGAGCAGAGCCGGTCAGCGCCCCTGGCCCGGATGTAGGCGGAGGCGATGGGGGAGACCTCAGCGCCCTCCTCCACAAAGTAGATGTGCCGGTCAATGTCCGTCAGCGGCTTCGCCACGGCGGCTCCGGCGGGGGAGACGTGCTTAAAGGAGGCGGCGGCGGGCAGACCGGTGGAGGCTTTCAGCTCGCTGACCAGCTGCCAGGAGTTGAAGGCGTCCATAAAGTTGATGTAGCCCGGACGGCCGTTCAGCACGGTGATGGGCAGGTCGCTGCCGTCCGCCATGTAGATTTTCGAGGGCTTTTGGTTGGGGTTCAAGCCGTATTTCAGTTCCAGTTCCTTCATCTTTTACACACGACCTTTCAAACGTTCACGTTTTTGATGACATCCTGGGTCTCGCCGGTGGCCAGGTCGAGATAGCGGACGAACAGGCTGACCTTGTTGTCTCTGTTCAGGCTGCTCCACACCAGCTCGGCGAAAGCCTCCGCAGTGGGGGTGTCGATGCCCACCAGCTCCGGCTCCCCCTCAAAGGAGGGCAGGGGGTCGCCGTCCCCCATATAGGTGTGGATGAAGTGGCCGTACCCGGCCACGGGGGCGTCATACTCGTAGAAGTACCGGCAGGTCTGAGCGGGGTCGCCCTCAAAGCTCTTGAGGATGGACAGGTTATAGCTGCCGTCCGGCTTCACCACGCCGGAGATACGGGGGGTGTAGTTGGGAGCGTCCGGCTCAAAGGTGCGCTGGAGCAGGGCGTGGCGGTAGCACTGGCCCTCCTGGAAGGCGTGCCAGATGGTGTCCGTCTGGTCGCCGTTGGTGACGATGGTTTTGCCCCCGTAGACCCGGACGGGGTGATAGATGATGAGGCTGGGGTCGGTCATTTTGGAGGGGTCAAAGGCCTCGGTGCGGATGCCGTCCTCAGTGACGGTAAAGACCCGGTTGCGGCTGTTGACGCTGCGGCCCATGATGAAGTAGGCGATGACCGCCTTCGTGTTATCGGCGCTGCGGCCCAGGACGATGCCCCGGCCGGGATAGGAATTTGTTTGCAGAAGCTCCGCCAGATTCAAAACCTTCATAAACGCTCACCTTTCTTAATCTGCAATGCGGACGATGCGGCCCTCTACCGAGAGCTTCCCGTCGCAAAAGAGCTGCACCGCTTTCGGCAGCAGCTTCCACTCGCACTCTTCCATGATGCGCCGCTGCAAGGTCTCCGGCGTGTCCTCCGGCAGCACATCCACCGCCTTTTGCAGGATGATGGGGCCGCCGTCACAGACAGCGGAGACGAAATGCACCGTGGCCCCGGACACCTTCACGCCGTAGGCCAGCGCCTTCTCGTGGACGTGGAGGCCGTAGCACCCCTCGCCGCAGAAGGAGGGAATCAGGGCGGGGTGGATGTTGATGATGGCGTTGGGGTAGGCGTCCACCAGTTCCGGGGTCAGGACGTACATGAACCCGGCCAGGACGATGAGGCCGATGCCCAGGTCTTTCAGCTGGAGGGCCAGGGCGGCGGTCATCTCCTGATTGGAGGCGTACTCCTTCCGGTTCACCACATAGGTGGGGATACCGGCCTTCTTCGCCCGCTCCAGGGCGTAGGCGGTGGGGGAGGAGGACACCACGGCGGTCAGCTTCCCGTTGGGGAACATCCCGGCGGCTTCGGCGTCGATGAGGGCCTGCAAATTGGTGCCGCCGCCGGACACCAGCACGGCGATTTTTACCATCAGTACTTCACCTCGACGGCGCTGTCGCCCTGACCGATGTGGCCGATGACGAAGGCGTGCTGGCCGGCCCGCACCACGGTCTCCAGCGCCAGCCTGGCCTGCTCCCTGGGGACGGCGATGACCATGCCGATGCCCATGTTGAAGGTGTTGTACATATCCCGGGTGGGGATGTCGCCCGTCTTCTGAATCAGGTCAAAAATCGGGGGGCAGGGGAAGGCGTTGGTGTCAATGACGGCGGTAAGCCCTTCCTTCATCATCCGGGGCACGTTCTCATAGAAGCCGCCGCCGGTGATATGGCTGATGCCGTGGATGTCCACCCCGGCAGTCATAAGCTGACGGATGGCGTTGACATAGATGCGGGTGGGCTTCAGCAGTTCCTCGCCGATGGTGCAGCCCAACTCGTCAGAGTAGTCGGCGTAGTGATGCTCCACATCCAGCACCTTCCGCACCAGGGAGAAGCCGTTGGAGTGGACGCCGCTGGAGGTCAGGCCCAGGAGGATGTCTCCTGCCGTCATATGGTCATGAGTGATGACCTTCTCCCGGTCCACGATGCCCACGGAGAAGCCGGCCAAATCGTACTCGTCCTCCGGGTAGAAGCCGGGCATTTCGGCGGTCTCGCCGCCGATCAGGGCGCAGCCCGCCATGCGGCAGCCGTCGGTGATGCCCTTCACAATGGCCTCAATGCGGGTGGGGACGTTCTTGCCGCAGGCGATATAGTCCAGGAAGAACATGGGCATAGCGCCGCCGCAAATAATATCGTTGACGCACATGGCCACGCAGTCGATGCCCACGGTGTCGTGCTTGTCCATCAGGAAGGCGATTTTCAGCTTGGTGCCGACCCCGTCGGTGCCGGAGACCAGCATGGGGGTTTTCATCCCCGTCAGGTCGGGCTGGAACAGGCCGCCGAAGTCCCCAATGCTGCCCACCACACCCTTGATATAGGTGGACTCCACCAGCGGGCGGATGCGGTCTACCGCCTCATAACCGGCTGTGACGTCTACACCGGCGGCGGCGTAGGAGTCAGATTTACTGTTTGCAATCATAACTTTTGTCCCTCCTGGAAGTGAAGATGTGGAACCGGCAGAATATAGTTACCGGTGAAACAGGCGTCGCAGTAATTCAGATTCAGCTTTTCCGACAGGTGCCGCAGCCCCTCCAGGGGCATATATTGCAGGGAGTCCGCCCCAATCAGGCGGCAGACCTCCTCCTCGGTGCGGTCATAGGCGGCCAGCTGCTCCCCGCTGGGGATGGTCGTGCCGTAGTAGCAGGGGTGGCGGAAGGGGGGCGCGGTGACCTTCATATGCACCTCGGTCGCCCCGGCGTCCCGAAGCAGCTGCACGATGCGGGCGCTGGTCTTGCCCCGGACGATGGAATCGTCCACCAGAATGACCCGCTTCCCCTTCACCACGCTGCTGTTGGCGTTCAGCTTGATGCGCAGGGCGTTGCGGCGCTCCCAGGTGCTGCTCTGGATAAAGGTGCGGGCGATATAGCGGTTTTTCACCAGCCCGATGCCGTAGGGAATGCCGGACTCCCTGGCGTAGCCCAGGGCGGCGGCCAGCCCGGAGTCAGGTACGCCGATGACCAGGTCGCCGTCCACGGCGCTGTTCCGGGCCAGGTAGCGCCCGGCTTCCTCCCGCACGTCCCCAATGGTGGTGCCGTCAATGACGGAGTCCTGACGGGCGAAATAAATCAGCTCAAACATACACAGGGCGCTCTTTGCCGCCTTGACCCGGCAGAACTGGGAGGTCAGCGACCCGTTCCGAATGGAAATCAGCTCACCGGGATGCACGTCCCGAATCAGCTCGCCCCCCCAATGCGTCAATGGCGGCGGACTCGCTGGCAAAGACATAGCTGTCCCCCACCCTGCCCAGGCAGAGGGGGCGGAAGCCGTTGGGGTCCCGGAAGGCGACCATCTCGTCCTGGCTCATCACTACCACGGAGTACGCGCCAATCATGTACTCCATGGCGTTAATGACCGCGTCCTCCAGGGTGTTGGTGCGCAGATGCTCCCGGACGATGAGGTAGGTGATGATTTCCGCGTCATTGGTGGTCTGGAAGATGGCCCCCCCGGCTCTCCATCTCAATTCTCAGCTGCATACTGTTGACCAGCTTGCCGTTGTAGCACAGGGCCATGGAACCGATGGTGCGGTGAACCACGATGGGCTGGGCGTTTAACGGGTTCACATCGGCAGTGTTGTTGGCGTGGCGGACATGGCCGATGGCGGCGCTGGCGCCCACCAGCCTGTCCAGCTCCTTCTGGGAAAAGACCTCCGGCACCAGCCCCTGGTCCTTGTGGAGCCGGATGGAGCCGTCAATGCAGGCGGCGATGCCGCAGGAGTCCTGCCCCCGGTGCTGGAGGGTGTAAAGGGCGTTATAGGTGTCGTAGACCGGTTCGCGGCTGTCCTGGGCCGCGTCGGCCAGGTTGGAGGGAGCCTTGACAATGCCAAAGATTCCGCATTCCTCGTGCAGCTCCTCAGCTGGGTCAAGGGGCAGGGATAGTGTTTCCATAGTCACACTCCTGACGGTCAAAACTTGGGGAAGCTCATTGCAGCTCCGCCTGAACCTTCGCGTCCTTGGCCCGGACCCCTTCCGCCATCTCGACCTTGAAGGCGGCCAGCTTGGCGGCCAGCGCCTCATCCTGGATGGCCAGCATCTGGGCGGCCAAAATAGCGGCGTTGGCGGCCCCGTTGACGCCTACGGTGGCGACGGGAATGCCGGTGGGCATCTGCACGATAGAGAGCAGGCTGTCCAGCCCGCCCATCATGCTGGTCTTGATGGGTACGCCGATGACGGGCAGAGTGGTGTAAGCGGCCAGCACGCCGCCCAGGTGGGCGGCCTTACCCGCTCCGGCGATGATTGCGCCGAAGCCGTTTTCCTTGGCGTGGGAGGCGAACTGCTCCGCGTCGGAGGGCGTGCGGTGGGCGGAGATGACCCGCACCTCATAGGGGATACCAAATTCCTTCAGTTTGTTGACGGCGTCCAGCATTACGCTGAGGCCGCTGTCAGAACCCATAACAACGGCTACTTTTAAAGACATTCAGCTTTACCTCCCAGTAAAAGAAACAGCAAGCAGAAGAAACAAAGTCTGCCCGCTGCACAGATTGCGGGGCCGCATCCGGCCCCAAAAGCAAAAGAAAAAGCAGGATGAACGAACTGACTTAACACACGCCCTCCTCCTTTGATAAGTTCATTTTAGCGGATTTAAAAGCCGTTTTCAAGTGAAAACAAGATGGAAAAGGGAACTTTGGCGGCTTCCACAATGGAGCCGCAGAAAAAGAATTTATCTTTGTGAATCCGACCAGAACTTTTGTCATAGAAGCGCGGTGCCGTGTAAAATGCGATGGCACTGGGCGATGCGCGCCGACCAGGACGCTTCCTCGGCGTGGGCTTTGCGGGTGCGGGGCAGCATTTCCCCCGACTCCGCCAAAGCCCGGCGGCAGGCGTCCAGAAATTCAATGTCAAAGTGGGCGGGGTAGACTACGTCCGTATACTGATCCAGCTCCGGCCCCGCTGTCAGGGTGACGATGGGCTTGCCGGTTTGCAAGCAGGCGTAGAAGGCTTCCGGCAGGACGCTTTCCGACCCATCGGAGCCGGACAGGGAGAGGCAAACGTCAAAATGCCCCAGATAGTGGGGCTGGGAGACGTAAGACTTCTCCCCCAGCACATGGACGTTGGGCAGCTGCGTCACCGCGTTGCAGTTCGGATTGTAGCGGGAGACCTCCCCTGCCAGCACAAAGTGCCAGTCCGGCTGGGCTTTGGCGGCGTAAATCAGCGGGGCCAGGTTCGCCTCCCGCCCGCAGCCGCCCAGCATACCGAAGATGGGGTGGGGGATGTCGGCCAGGTCATGGGGGGTGCGCAGGCCGCCGTCGGTGCTCTGGGCGAAGAGGGCGTCATCGAAGCCGTTTGGCACCAGGGCCAGGTTGTGGCAGGCCGGGGAAAGCTGCCCCTCCAGCAGGGGGGAGGCGGCAAAGACGATGTCTGCCCCATCGCACAGCGCCGCCTCCCACTCGTCAGGGGCCAGGCCGTCCCAGCTGCGGTCACAGTCGTAAATCAGCCCGCTGTGGGGAATGTCCTGATAAAATCCGGCGCAGACCGGGGAGGAACACCACAGCAGCGGCTCCTCCCAGCCGTACTGGGCCATGGCGGAGCGGATGAAGGCGCTGATGCGCTTGCACTCCCCCGGTGCGCGGGTCTCATAGTCCTCCGTCACGGAAACGGAGCAGGGGAGGGTGAACAGTGTGACCTGCCGGTTCAGCCGGCGGCCCTCCTTCGGGTGCCGCCACTTGCGCTCCCCCCAGGCGAAGGGGCCGATGGCCGGTTCAAAGACCATCAGTTCCACATCCTCCAGGGCGCCGGGCAGGCGGCGCAGCCGGGACGGAAACTGCCGCCATCTGTAATTGGGTATGGAAACGATTTGCACCATGGAGACCTCCCTGGCGGCATCTGCCGTCGGCTGTGCAGAAGCATATAGCGTGATTGTTTTTATTGTATCACAGAGTTCACTAGTTTGCCACCGTTTTTTCCGGGTTTTGCTGTGATTCCGCCGATTCTGTCCCAATTTGAATGGAAGGGGCTGGCAAGGCCAACCTTTTGTGGTATACTAAGGGCATGACGATAGGAGGTGTACCGTTATGAAACTGAAAGCGAATATTGACTATGCAAAATTCCTGGCCAGCGTACACAAATGCAAAGGCGAGGTGTACTATGACACCGTGGAGGGCGACCGGTTGAACCTGAAGTCCACCCTGTCAGAATACCTGTTCGCCACCGCCGCTGTGACTTCGGACTTTATTGAAAACGGCGGCGTCTTCTGCCAGCAGGAGGAGGACTATGCCCTTCTGGCGGACTTTGTGGAGGCGGAGCCAGAAGGGTAAAAGAGCGGCAGCCTTCCCTTATGTTCGGGGCGGGGCTGTGATACTGTTGAGCCTGAGGAACCTATAGTCTAATTCGTAAAGGAGTGTGGCGGCGTGCCGCTTTGGTTTGAGCAGCTGGAAGGGCAGCTTTTGCTCTGGATACAGGACTTGCGCTGTGGGCCGCTGTCCGCCGTGCTGGTGCCGCTGACCCGGCTGGGAAATTACGGGGGGATTTGGATTGCCTGCGCTCTGGTGATGCTGCGCTTCCGGCGCACCCGGCGGGCGGGTATCGCGGGGCTGGCGGCGCTGCTGCTGGCCCAGGTAGTCAATGACCAGCTGCTGAAAAATCTCATCTGCCGCGCCAGGCCCTTCACCCAAATCGAAGGGCTGTGGACGCTGGTGGAAGCGCCCACGGACTATTCCTTCCCGTCAGGGCACACCTGCTCTGCCTTTGCCGTCGGGGTGACCTGGTGGCGGACGCTGGATTTCTGCTGGCTGAAACGTTTGCTGATGGCGATGGCGGTGCTGATGGCACTGTCCCGGCTCTATGTGGGGGTGCATTATCCCACCGATGTTCTGGGCGGTGTGGCAGTGGGGAGCCTGGTCGCCATTCTGGTCTGCCACGGCCTGGCGTGGTTGGAGGGCGGAGGACGCGGTAAGCTGCCAAAAGACGCAGCGTAAAATACGGGCCGGAAGGAGGATTCCTTCCGGCCCGTTAGCGTGGTGGTCTGGCCCCGCTGATGCTCTGGTCAAGGGTATTCAGGAAGCGGGATAACGCCCGCCGGTTTTTCAGCACGATGGTTTTGTCCGGATAGGTGCTCTGCACCCAGCGGTAGCGGTCTCTCCGCTGACGGTTGCGCCCATCCCAGAACACCCACCTGAAAAAGGCCCAGTCCACCTTCTCCGGGCAGCCGGGGGCGGCACTGTCCCGGCTCCGCCCCCGATAGGTGAAGTACCGTTTGTACACCTGGTACAGGCAGAAGAACCGGTTGTACTGGAAGGAGACAATCAAATCCGCTGCCTCCATTCTTTCGGCGTAGTCGCACCCAATATAGTTTCCGTCGATGACCCACCCCCTCCGGGTGGGCGGCGCAAAAGGCACGGCAGTCCGCCAGCATATTCGCCCCGGGCCGCTCCACCCAGCCGGGGGAGAAGTGAATCGTATCCAGATGCAGCACCGGCAGGCCGTACCGCCTGCCCAGTGCCGCGGCCAGGGTGGATTTCCCGGAGCCGCTGTATCCGATGATGGCAATTTTCATCATAAACCTCAGAACCTCCTCAGCAGCAGTTTTGTCTGCTCGACAAAATTGCAAATTATGTCGATTCTAACACAAAACTATGTATTATCGTTGCCCACAAAACAATCCGGTTCCAACAGTCTGTTGACTTTGACTGCCTTTGCCTACTATAATAAAATAGTAGGAAATTGTCAACAGTTTGCGCGGCGGGGACACATCAAAAGAAGCCGCCGCACCAGGCAAGGAGGGTACCATGACTTTACAGGAAGCGATGCAGGCGCGGCACAGCGTGCGCAAGTACAAAAAGGACCCGCTGCCGGCGGACGTGGTTCGTCAGCTGAACGAGCGGATTCAAACACACAACGAGAAGTACGGCCTGAGCATCCAGCTCGTCACAGAAAACACGGACGCGCTGCCGGGCATCATTGGCATGACCATGGCGAAGGGTGTGCGCAATTACATGATCCTCGCCGGGCCGGACACAGCCGACGTGGACGAGAAGCTGGGCTATAGCAGCGCAGACCTGATGCTCTATGCTCAGACGCTGGGGCTGAATACCTGGTGGGTCGGCGGAATGTACAGCCACAAAGGGGCCAGGAAGAATTCCACCGCCGGGGACAGCGCCAAAATCATCGGCATTGTTGCGGTAGGCTATGGGGAGAATCAGGGCGTTCCCCACAAGTCCAAGGCGGCGGAGGCGGTGTCCTCCTACGAGGGCGACGCGCCGGACTGGTTCCAGGCGGGGGTCGCTGCGGCGCTGCTGGCCCCGACCGCCATGAACCGGCAGTCCTTCACCATCCAGGGCGCGGGCAATCAGGTGTCCATGACCTACGCCAGCGGCTCCTTCTCCGGCGCCGATTTGGGCATCTGCAAGTATCATTTTGCGCTTGGCGCAGGCGAAGAGAATTTCCAGTGGCGCTGAGGCCGCATGGGGGTACAGAAAATGTTGCTTCGTATTTTCAGGGCCTGGCTCAAGTGGCGCAAGGATTGGGATGCCCTGTGTAACTGCTGCGGGAAGTGTTGCTATATCCGCACTCAGGGGGCGGACGGTCAAGTCGTTATCCACTATGACAAGCCCTGTGAGCATTTGGACACGGAGACGCACCTGTGCAGGGTCTTTGACGACCGGTTCCGCAAGTGCGACCACTGCGGCAAGGTGAATCTGTTTACGGCATTATTCAACCCGACGCTGCCCAAGGACTGCACCTATGTGCAGACCTTCCGCCTGTGGGACAGGCAGGAGCCTGACCGCGAGCCGTGAGCCGACACATGGGGCAGAACTTGACCAGACAACATAAAAAGAGGGCGGCTATCCGAGGATAGCCGCCCTGTTCTTTTCTGTGTAGAAGAATTACTTCAGCTCGACCTTGCCGCCGACAGCCTCGACCTTCTCCTTGATTTCGTCGGCCTCTGCCTTGGCAGCGGCTTCCTTCAGAGTGGTGGGAGCGTTCTCGACAGCAGCCTTGGCGTCGGCCAGGCCCAGACCGGTGATCTCGCGGACGACCTTGATGACCTTGATCTTGCCCTTGGGATCAGCCAGGCCAGCCAGGACCACGTCAAACTCGGTCTTCTCCTCCACCTCGGGAGCGGCAGTGGCAGCGCCAGCGGCGGGAGCAGCCATGGAAGCGGCGGAAACGCCGAAGGTCTCCTCCAGAGCCTTGACCAGCTCGGACAGCTCGAGGACGGAGAGGGACTTCACTTCTTCAACAATCGCATTGATATCAGCCATGATAGTTAGCCTCCTAAAAATAGAATTGATTCATGTGTGGACAGTGCCTGTCCAAAAATGGGCCGAATGATTATTCGGCAGCGGGTGCTTCCGCCTCGGCGGCGGGCGCCTCCGCTTCAGCGGCAGGTGCCTCTGCTTCCGCAGCGGGCTCGTCAGGCTCGCTCTCCTTCTTCTCCGCAATGGCGGCGACGACGGCGGCCAGGGAGACGATGGGAGCCTGCATGACGCCCAGCAGCTGAGCAATCAGGTCGTTCTTGGAAGACAGGGTGGACATTTGGGCGATTTCCTCCTGGGAGAGAATCTTACCCTCCAGGAAAGCGGCCTTGATGTGGAACTTGGTGTCGGGGCCCAGTTCCTTGATGGCGTCGGAGATGGTGCGGATGGGGACGATAGGATCGTCCGCGCCGATGGCCAGGGCTGTGTTGCCGTGCAGGACGTCATCCAGCTCATTCAGACCGGCGTCATCCAGAGCGCGGCGCACCATGGTGTTCTTCACCACGTTGTACTGCACGCCAGCTTCCCGCATCTTGTTGCGCAGGGCAGTGTCCTGAGCGACGGTGATGCCGCTGTAGTCCACCAGAACGCCGGACTGGGCGTTCTTCAGCTGATCCTCCAGTGCGGAAACCACCGCCTTCTTGGACTCCAAAATCTTCGCGTTTGGCATAATGTGTTTCACCTCACAAAAGAAAAATCCTCCGCGTCGCAGGACAGGAGGACAGTACAGTAAAACCTTTGCAGTTTTATCAGCACTCTCGGCAGGCGGCATAAGCCATTAAACGGGGTACCTGCTGTCTACGAACGCAACCATTATTATATGTGAGGGGAGGGGATTTGTCAACCCCCTTCCCTCACAAAAACGGAGAAATAATTACACCAGCTTGGCGGGGTTTACACGGACGCCGGGGCCCATGGTGGAAGCCACGGTGCAGGTCTTGATATACTGGCCCTTGGCGGCGGCGGGCTTGGCCTTGATGATGGCGCCGATGAGGGCGTTGAAGTTCTGCTCCAGCTTCTCGGTGCCGAAGGAGGCCTTGCCGATGGGGCAGTGGATGATGTTGGACTTGTCCAGACGGTACTCCGCCTTACCGGCTTTCGCCTCGGTGACAGCCTTGGCGGCGTCGGGGGTGACGGTGCCGGACTTGGGGGAGGGCATCAGGCCCTTGGGGCCCAGCACCTTACCGAGACGGCCGACGAAACGCATCATGTCGGGGGTGGCGATGACCACGTCGAAGTCGAACCAGTTCTCCTTCTGAATCTTCTCCACCAGATCCATCTCGCCCACATAGTCCGCGCCGGCGGCCTTGGCGGCCTCCGCCTGAGCGCCCTTGGCAAAGACCAGGACGCGGGCGTTCTTGCCGGTGCCGTTGGGCAGGACGATGGCGCCGCGGACCTGCTGGTCAGCGTGACGGCCGTCTACGCCCAGCTTGACGTGGAGCTCGACGGTCTCGTCAAACTTCGCCTTGGAGGTCTTGACCACCAGGTCCAGGGCCTCGTTCGTATCGTACAGATTGCCTTTTTCAATCAGCTTCAGGCTATCTTCATATTTTTTACCCATAGTTACAACCTCCTTAGTCGCCAATCGTCACGCCCATGGAGCGCGCAGTGCCGGCGATCATGGACATAGCGGCCTCCAGGGATGCAGCGTTCAGGTCAGGCATCTTGGTCTCGGCGATTTTCTGCAAATCGGCCTTGGACAGGACGGCGACCTTCTTCTTGTTCGGCTCACCGGAAGCGGTTTCGATGTTGCAGGCCTTTTTAATCAGCACAGCAGCAGGGGGGGTCTTGGTCACGAACGTGAAGGAACGGTCGGCATAGACGGTGATCACCACAGGGATAATCAGGCCCATGTCCTTCTTGGTGCGCTCGTTAAATTCCTTTGTAAAGGCGGCAATGTTGACGCCGTGCTGGCCCAGTGCGGGGCCGACAGGGGGCGCGGGAGTTGCCTTGCCTGCGGGGATCTGCAGCTTTACATAGCCAGTAATTTTCTTCGCTTTTGCCACGAAGAACACCTCCTAAGAATAGTGAAATAAAAATAGTTGTTTGAGCTTCAGTCCGGTTCGATAAGCTCAACCTGATTCAAATCCAGTTCCACCGGGGTCTCCCGGCCGAACATGGAAACGTTCACGCGGACTTTGCCTTTGCTGACGTCAAGTTCGTCAACCACGCCGATGAAGGTGTTCAGCGGGCCGTCGGTGATGCGAACAGTGCTGCCCACCTCGTAGGCCACGGTGATTTCCTTCTTGTCCACCCCCAGGGCGGCGATCTCATCATCGGTCAGGGGGATGGCGTTGTTGCCCTCACCCACAAAGCCGGTCACGCCCCGGATGTTGCGGACGATGTGCCAGGTCTCATCGGTCAGCACCATTTTGACCAGCACATAGCCGGGAAAAACCTTGCGCTCCACCGTTTTCGGGCCGTTGTCCGTGATTTCGGTGACGGTTTCCATGGGGATGGAAACCATTTGAATCACGTCCTGAAGCCCGCGGTTATCGACGTACTTGGTGATTGTGCTGGCCACCGCATTCTCATAACCGGAATAGGTGTGCACCACATACCACTTCGCTTCAAAACCCATCTGCGTATTATCAAGCATGACCGGTCACCTCAGCCCTGGAACAGGTTGACCAGGGCGCGGATGATGGCGGCTGCCAGCGCGTCAAAGACCCAGATGCAGACGCCCACTGCCAGGATGCAGACCAGCACCACCAGGCAGTTCTTCAGCAACTCTTTCCGGGTGGGCCAGTGAACCTTTTTCAGCTCCACCCTCATGTCATGGCACCAGTCCTTCGCCTTCCGGAAGACGCGGACGAAGAAGTTGGGCTTCTTCTCGCTCTTGGCGTCCTTTTTGCTGCTCTCGGCCTTCTTCTTGGCCTTGGTGGGCTCTTCCACGGCTTCTGTTTCGTTCACAGTTTTGGTCTCTTCCGCGACCTCAGGGCTGGATGTGCCCTTGGCTTTTTTTGCGTTTTTCGCCATATTCATACACCTTTCTTGTGAATTACGCAGTTGCCGCTTACTTCGCTTCAACGTGCTCGGTGTGCTTCCGGCAGAAGGGACAGTACTTGTTCATCTTGAGACGGTCGGGAGTGTTCTTCTTGTTCTTCATGGTGTTGTAGTTTCTCTGCTTGCACTCGGAGCACCGCAAGGTGATCTTTTGCCGTGCACCAGCCTTCGCTTTTGCCATTTTCGGCACCTCCTTGGTTTCGTAATCTGTGTGGGTCAAATAGAAAAGCCGGAACTCCGGCAGGTTGACCCGTTACAGGGAATGCCGCCGAACTTCCGGCCTGAACGCCACAGAAAACCCCTGCGGCACAAACAGTCAAAGAAAGGTTCGGCAGAAACGCTGCCTCCCTGCTATGGCGCACCGGATGCGCCCCGCAGGAGCACCTTCATGCGTAAAAATGCGCACAAAAAGAAAACCCCTGCTCACAGGTAGTATTACTATACCACGGAGCAGGAGCGCTGTCAAGCGTTTTGCGGCAAAAAAATTCCGCTGTCTCTGTGTTGTCAAGTGATGTGACCACTAGCAGGAGGCATACTACAAAGAGTTTTACAAGGCCGTCTTGCCTACATTCACAGGCTCTGCTGCTTTGCTCATGCTGATTTCTTCTGTGCGGATTGTTTTCTGCCTGGACGTAACAATGCTCCCTCCATAAGAAACAGTGTTTTCAGTTCACTGTCTCTTGTAGAGGGAGCATATTAAGGCCAGGCGGCAATTTTGCTGTTCTTTGAACGATGAAATCCTGCTGTACAGCTGCGTTATGCGCCTCAACCCAGGATAGATTGTGTTTTAAGCTGACGGCATTAACCGGAAGCGATGGATAGAAAGGCGGCCAAAGGCGGCCCGCACCCTTACCGCACCCCCATAGCCCGGGAAATGACGATTTTCTGGGCCTCCGAGGTGCCCTCGTAAATTTCCGTCACCTTGGCGTCCCGCATCATCCGTTCGATGGGGTAGGCCCGGGTGTAGCCGTAGCCGCCGAAGAGCTGGAGGCAGGCCCGAGTCACCTCATTGGCGTTCTCTGAGGCGAACAGCTTCGCCATGGCTGCCTCCTTGCCGAAGGGCTTGCCCCCGTCCCGGAGGGCGGCGGCCCGCCAGGCCATCAGCCGGGCGGCGTCCGTTTTCGTCTGGAGAGAGGCCAGCACGAACTGGGTGTTCTGGAACTGGGAAATGCGTTTGCCGAACTGCACCCGCTGGCTGACGTACTCCTTCGTCTGGTCAATGGCCCCCTGGGCGATGCCCACGGACTGGGTGGCGATGCCAATACGGCCGCAGTCCAGCCCGGACAGGGCGATTTTCATGCCCTTGCCCTCCCGGCCCAGCCGGTCACGAACGGGTACCCGGCAGTCCTGCAAAATCACCTCGCAGGTGGCGCTGGCGTGGAGGCCCATCTTCTCCTCCGGCGGGCCTACGGTGAGGCCGGGATTGTCGGCGCTGACTAAGAAGGCGGTGATGCCCTTCGTTCCCTTTGACCGGTCAGTGGAGGCCAGGATGATGTAAAAGCCCCGCGTGGCCCGCGTTGGTGATGAAGGTCTTGCTGCCGTTCAGGACATAGTCCTCCCCCTCCCGGACGGCCATGGTGCTGACGGTGGCGGCGTCGGTTCCCGCATCCGGCTCTGTCAGGGCGAAGGAGCAAAGGGTGTCCCGGTTCATCCGGGGGAGCCACTGGGCCTTCTGCTCCGCTGAGCCGAACCGGTTCAGCAGGTACATACAAAGCCCCCCGTGGACGGAGGTGATGACCGCCGTGGAGGCGCAGCACTTGGCCAGCTCCTCCAGCATGAGGACGTAACTCACCGTGTCTCCGCCCGCGCCGCCGTACTCCTTGGGGCAGCAGATGCCGAAGAAGCCGTAGCGGAACAGCTTGTCCACCGTCTCCTGGGGGAAGCGGCTGTCTTTATCGATTTCCGCGGCGATGGGGGCCACCTCGTTCTGGGCGAAGTCGCGGGCCAGCTTCTGCACCAGCTGCTGTTCGGGGGTCAGGTCAAACAACAACTTTTTTGCCCCCTTCGTAGCGGTAGAAGCCGCGGCCCACCTTCTTCCCCAGCCAGCCTGCGTCCACATAGTTCTGGAGCAGGGGGCAGGGGTGGTACTTCTCCTGGCCGTAGCCCTCGTAAATCACCTGCTGGATGGACAGCACCGTATCCAGCCCGATGAGGTCTGCCGTCTCCAGCGGCCCCATGGGGTGGTTCATGCCGTAGCGCATCACGTTATCAATGCCCTCTACCGTGGCGGTGCCGTCGTACAGGCACCAGATGGCCTCGTTGATGAGAGCCTGGAGCACCCGGTTGGAGACGAAGCCGGGCACGTCCCGCACCTCCACCGCCACCTTGCCCAGCTCCCGGGCCAGGATGGCGACCTGCTTCATGGTGTCCTTGCTGGTGGCAAGGCCGGGGATGATCTCCACCAGCTTCATCACGGGGACCGGATTCATAAAGTGCATCCCCACCACCTTCTCCGGTCGGTGGGTATAGGAGGCCAGCCGGGTGATGGGCAGGGAGGAGGTGTTGCTGGCGAAGATGCAGCTGCCCTGACAGATGTCGTCCAGTTCCTTCAGCACGGAGCCCTTCAGGGCCTCGTCCTCCGCCAGGGCCTCAAACACCATGTCGCACCGCTCTGCGTCCCGGAGGCTGTGGGAGGCGTGTACGTCCTTCAGCACATGGGCCACGCTCTCCTCCGTCCGGCGGCCCTTGGCCACCGCCCGTTTCAGCCGCTCGGCAATGTTGCGGATGCCCTGCTCCGGGGCGGTATGATCCAGATTGTTCAGCAGGGTGACGTGCCCGGCTTCCGCCATCACCTGGGCGATGCCCTGGCCCATCTGTCCTGCGCCGATCACCATGATTCTCATAGTCCGTTCTCCTGTTTTATCTGATGTTTTCTCTGATTTATAATCGTTATTCCACCGTAATCCAGACGGCGTCGCCCTGGCCCATGCCGGAGCAGATGGCGCACACACCGCTGTGCTGGCCCCGGCGCTTCAACTCCCAAATCATGGTCATCAGCACTCTGGCTCCGGTTGCCCCGATGGGGTGGCCCACCGCCACAGCGCCGCCGTTGACGTTCACCTTCTCGTCCATCTCGTCCCAGCTCATGCCCAGGATTTTCAGGCCGCTGACCAGGGGAACGGCGGCAAAGGCCTCGTTGATCTCCATCACGTCAAAGTCCTTCAGGGTCAGGCCGTACTTATCCATCAATGCCTGAATGGACAGGCCCGGCACCGTGGAGATATAGCGGGACTCCCGGGACACCTGGGCATAGCCCCGGATGGTGGCCAGCACCGGCAGCCCCAGCTTGTCCGCCTGGCTACGGCTCATCACCACTACGGCGGAAGCGCCGTCATTGGTGCCAGGGGCGTTGCCCGCGGTGATGGCCCCGTCGGGAACGAACAGGGGTTTCAGCTTCGCCAGGCCCTCCATGGTGGTGCCGGGGCGGGGAGCCTCGTCCTTGGAGACGGTAATGGTGGCCTTCCGCTGCTTGACCTCTACGGGGAAGCGCTCATCGTCAAACGCGCCCTTCGCTTCGCCCTCGGCCCACTTCTGCTGGCTGCGGACGGCCCAGCGATCCATCTCCTCCCGGGTGACGCCGTACTCCGTAGCCACCTGGCCGCCGATGACTGCCACGTGAACGTCGTTTTCCGGGCACCACAGCCCGTCCTTCACCATGGAGTCCACCATCTTGCCGTCGAACATCCGCTGGCCCCAGCGGGCGTCGGGCAGCAGATAGGGCGCGTTGGACATGGACTCCATGCCCCCCGCCACGATGGTGTTGGCGTCTCCGGCCTTGATGATTTGGGCAGCCAGTTCCACCGCCTTCAATGCGCTGCCGCACACCTTATTGATGGTGAAGGAGGGGACGTTGTGGGGGATGCCCCCCTTGACGGCCGCCTGCCGGGCGGGCACCTGCCCCACCCCGGCGGGCACCACAATGCCCATAATGGCCTCGTCCACCACGTCACCGGTGATGTGCGCCCGGGAAAGGGCCTCCCTGATGGCCATGCCACCCAGTTCCGGGGCCTGATAGCCTGCCAATACGCCGCCAAACTTACCGAACGGCGTCCGCGCCACGCTTACAATTACGATTTCTTCCATACTGCCCTCCAGGTCAATGGCGCGCTGCCCTCTGCTATCGCAGGCAGCGGCCTTCTAGTTTTCTTCTCTAGATTACATTGTCTTGCTCCATTTGTCAAGGGAGAATTGCCGTTTTTTCCAGCCGCTTTTCAGCCCTCCGACGCTGCTTCCTCAGCCGTCTCGTCCGGTTGGGTGCTGCCAGCGTCCGCGCCGCCGGAATCGCTCTGGTCTGTATCGCCGCCGCTGTCGGACTCAGTGGAGCCGGAGGACTCGGTGGTTCCGGAGGATTCCGTCGTGCCGGAGGATTCTGTCGTTCCGGAGGATTCTGTCGTTCCGGAGGATTCGGTGGAACCGGAGGATTCCGTTGTGTCGGAGGAGCCGCTGGACGTACCGCTTCCCTCCGTGGTTCCGGTGGAGCCGGTTCCGCCGGAACTTTCCGCGCCGCTGCTCTGAGTGCTGTCCGACTGTTGGGTGTTGTCGGCGGAATCAGTGCTGTCAGAACTATTGGAATTGCTGGAGTTGCCGGAATTTTTGGAGTTGCTGGACTTTTTCTCACTGTCGGAGGACTTCTCCCCGGAGCAGATACCATCCGCCTGGCACTCCTCCACGGTTTTCAGGCTCTCCTTGATGTTGGCCTGGGCTGCCGCTCCTGTCCGGGTATAGTCCAGCGCCACCACCTTTTTCGTGGACTTGCAGTTGCTGCCTGCGATTTTCCCGCTGGACTTGCAGATGGTCAGGTAGGTGTGTACTGTGCAGGCAGTGGAGGGCTCGTCCCCCTTGACGTAGGTGCCGGTGGCCACGCAGCCCGCCTCCCGGCAGGCATCTGTGGGTATCCCGCCGGAGGCGGTGCAGTACTCCGCCGTCACCGTCTCCACGTCATAAGTTATCTCCTCCGGTGTCTCCTGCTCGCAAATCAGGGCCATGATTTCCTGCCAGATTTCGGTGGAGGGGTTGCCGGAATAGCTGATTTTCTCCTGGCTGTCATAGCCGCTCCAGACGGCGGCGGTATAGTCGCTGCTATAGCCGCAGAACCAGCGGTCATAGTCGTTGGTGGTGGTGCCGGTCTTACCGGCCACGTCCACGCCGCTGATGTTGGCGACGCCGTAGGCGGTGCCGGAGGGGTCTTCAATGACGGCCCGGAGCATCTCGGTGATATAGTAGCAGGTGCTTTCACTGAGGACGGCGCTGGCGGAGGCGGTGCCGCTGACGGTGACGACGCCCTCCGTATCCGCATCCGCCGTGTAGCCGTCGGTGGCCAGAATGATGTTCCCCTGGGCATCCAGCACTACGGTGTAGAGGTAGGGGGAAGTGTAGCTGCCGCCTCTGGGGAAGGTGGCGTAGGCCGCCGCCATCTCGTAGGTGGAGACGCCTCTGGTCTGGCCGCCCAGGGCCAGGGGGGCGTAGTCCAAATCGGCCTCCTCCAGGCTGGTGATGCCGAAACGCTCCGTCAGGTAGTCATAGGCCATCTGGACGCCCTCTTTGTCCAGCACCTTCACCGCCAGGGTGTTCAGAGATTCCACCACGCCGACCCATACCGTGGTCAGCCCCCGGTAGTATCCCTCCGAGTTGGAGGGCCAGGGGTCATCGTCTGCGTCCAGCATAAAGGGGGAGTCGTCCACCACGGAATAGGGGGTGATCAGCCCCTCCTCCAGAGCGGGGGCGTAGACCGACAGGGGCTTGATGGAGGAGCCGCTGGGCCGCTTGGTGTCGGTGGCGCAGTTCCAGATGCGGTTGCCCTCCTTCTCTCCCACGCCGCCGGCCAGGGCCACCACCGCGCCGGTGTCGTTATCCACGATGGTGACGGCTGACAGCAGCTCCTGCCCGGTGGCGGAGTCGTAATCCGAAAAATAGCTCTCATCCGTGTAGATGGCGTCTACCGCGCTCTGCACCTCCGGGTCCAGGCAGCTGTAGATTTGCAGGCCGCCGGAGTACAGCAGGTTGGTGGCGGTCTGGCTGTCATAGCCGTAAGTCTCCTCCAGGTCGGCGATGACCTGCTCCACCACAGCGTCGGTGTACCAGCTATAGGTGTCGCCGGAAGAGGTGGTGTCGCCGGAGGAAGTGCTGTTCAGTGCCACCTCGATTTGATCCAGCGTCTCGTCATAGACGTAGGTGACGGTGCCGTCCTCGTCCGTCTCCGTGGGGAACACCAGGTTCCCCTCCTCGTCCGTGTCGGTGACGAAGCCCAGTTCAATGAGGGCCTCGTTGGCCTCCTCCTGGGAAATCATCTCCTGCTCCAGCATCTGGCTGATGACGATGCGCGCCCGGTCATGGTTTCGTTCCGGCCGGGTGTAGGGGTCGTAGAGGGAGGGGTTGTTGGTAATGGAGATGAGGGAGGCGCACTCCGCCAGGCTCAGTTCGCTGAGTTCCTTGCCGAAGTAGGTCTCCGCCGCCGTTACTACGCCGTAGCAGCCGTGGCCCAGGTAGATTTCGTTCAGGTACCACTCCATGGTCTCCTCCTTGGAGTGGGTGCTGTCAAACTCCAGGGCTTCGAAAATTTCCAGCACCTTCCGCTTCACCGTCACCTCGTCCTGCTGGGTCAGGTTCTTGATGAGCTGCTGGGTGATGGTGCTGCCCCCCTGCACGTCCTGGCCGGTGAACATATAGACCACCGCCGCCGCCGTGCGCACCCAGTCCACGCCGTGGTGCGTCCAGAAGCGCTTATCCTCGATGGCCACGGTGGCGTTGACCAGCATTTCGGGAATGTCCTCATAGTCCACCCACACCCGGTTCTCCGCCGCGTACAGCGTTTGCAGAGTCTGATAACTCCCCGTATCCTCGTCGTAATAGTAAATGCTGGAGGAAAGATCCGTGTCGCTGGCTACGGTGTTCAGGTTGGAAGTCTCCACCTGGGGCAAAATCACATCCTGCACATAGCTGGCCGCATAGCAGGCTACCATCCCCAGGGTCAGCAGCCCTACCAGCAGCAGCGTCCCCAGGACGATGAAGAACCATTTGAAAATCGCACCGACCACATGGCCGACGCCCCGTCTGTTCGTGCGCGCCAATCTGCTGCACCTCCTGTAAAAACGCTCCCAAAGTTCGCCGGAAGCGCCGCCTGACCGGTGGGCGCGACCGTCTTTCGCCTATTATACCACGGCTGTCAATTCCTTACAATGGCGTTCACACGAATTTTTGTTTACTTTTGTGAAACATGGGTATACTGGCTGTATCCCATGCTACATCTTAACTGTACAAAAGGAGTATCCCTATGAACAAGCGCCGTTTCACCCTTCTCCTGTCCGCCTGCGTCACCGCCCTGAACCTGACCCTGGCCGCCGCCCTGGCTCCCCGGGCGGAGAGCGCCGACCTGTCCCCTGCCGCCGCCCTGGCCGCCGCCGAGGCGGAGGCAGAGGGGGACGGCGGCGGCTATCTGCTGCTGGCGGTGGATGGCAAGGTCTGCGTCTATCAGGACGGAGCGCTGCTGATGCGCACCGAAATCGACGTTGCCCTGCTGCCCGCCGCAGACCGGGCCGACCTGGCTGTCGGCATCCATGCGGAGGACGCCATCGCCCTGGCCGCCTATCTGGAAGATTTCGGGGCATAGGGGCGGCCCCTGGCCGCCCGGAGGTACGTCATAGAAATTTTACGCAAAATCCCAGCGTTCCCCTTGCAATTTTCTCCGTTTCGGGGTATAGTATCAATATCATCAGACGCAGGCAGCGCACCTTCCCCCGGGAGCGGCGGCTGCCCGGCTGATAGACCGCGGAATGGAGTTCTGTATTTATGAGCGATGAACTGACAATGCAGCCCGAGGAAGAGGGCCTGCCCGAGGATTTGAGCGGCACCTTTATGACCCTGACCGATGAAGAGGGCAATGACATTGAGTTGGAATACGTCGACACCCTGGAGTATAACGGCAGCGTTTATATGGCTTTCTACCCCACTGTGCCGGAGGGCGTGGACCCCGACACCCTGGAGGACGATGAGGATTATGGCCTGATCATCCTGCGGGTGGTGAACCTGGACGGCGAGGATCAGCTGGAGACCATCTCCGACGAGGAGGAATTACAGGCCGTCTATGACAAGCTGATGGAGGATCTGTTTGAAGAGGATGAGGACGAGGAGGACGAATAACGCCCCCTTTTGGCGCATATCCTAACCCCTGTACCAGGCTGCAAAAAACCATATCGCCCTGCTTGGTGCGTGATGGCTCCTCATTTAAACCCACATTTCTTAAACGGGACGCTTTCCTCTCGCAGTGGATTGCAGGCCTCCCGGCCCATTTTGGATGGTCTGGAAGTTGGAAGCAGTAAAAGCTGCGGGGCGGCGACCCACCTGCCCTAATCGTGCAGGTTTAAACTGGAGTCACACGGCCAAAGCGGGGTTTCTTGCCATGCGCGCAGCGCATGGCAGGTTTTTTGCGTTTTTTTGGAAAATCGCCTCGCTTTTTGAGAAATCATCTTGAATTTTTGGGCAGTATCGTTTATAATGCCTGTGGACTATTTTGCAATTGCGTGCCGCAGTCCGCTGCGACATACGGTTTTGGAGGGAATTAACACAAATGAGCGAACAGACGAGCAAAAATGAGAAGGCAAAGAGCAGCCGGAAGCAGAAGCAGCTGGATCAGGCCCTGGCCGGCCTGTCCGGAAAGGAGCGCCGCGCCGCGGAGGAGAAGCGGAAGGAAGCGCGCAGGATGCACGTTTACATTGCCATCGGCGTCATCGTCGCCGTGCTGGTGGCCGGACTTTTGACCTGGGACTCCGGCGTCATCCAGTCCCACGCCCCCGCTCTTACCGTCGGCAGCAAGAGTTACTCCTCCGTAGAGGTGGGGTACTACTTCAACTCTACCTATAACAGCATTTACTCCTATGCCAGCTACTACGGCCTGGACACCTCCGTCTCCCTGAAGGAGCAGGAGGCCTATTCCGGCTGCACCTGGTATGACTATCTGCTGGATTCCGCCACCGAGAGCCTGACCTCCGTCAGCATCCTGGCCCAGGAGGGCGAGGCCGCCGGGTATGAGCTTTCCGAGGACGGGGAAGCCGAGGTGGAGGAAGTCATGGAGGAACTGGCCGAGGAGGCGTCGGAGAACGGCGTCAGCGAAGCCTACGTCCTGCGGGCCTACTATGGCCGCTTCATGACGAAGAAGATTTACAAGAACCTGGTGCGGGAGTCCGTCTACGCCTCCGAGTACGCCGAGTATGTGACCGATTCCTTTGACGTCACAGAGGACGACCTGGAAGAGTACTATGAGGAGAACGCTGACACCATTGACACCTATGACTATGAGTGCTACCTCATCGACGCCACGGCGGACAGCACCACGGACGACGAGGGCAACACCGTAGACCCCACTGAGGAGGAGACCGCCCAGGCCCTGGAGGATGCCACCAACCTGGCCGCCGAACTGGAAGCTGCCTTTGCCAGCGGCGATGACGACGCCGTCGCCGCCCTGGTGGAGGAGAACGGCTTCAGTTCCTACTCCGGCATTTCCCCCTCCTACTTCTCCTCCTATGACTTTGGCGAGTGGCTGACGGACGCTGACCGCGCCGCAGGCGATACCACCACCATCACCATTTCCACCACGTCCACCTCCGATGACGATGAGGAGGAAGAGGTGGAGACTGTCACCGGCTACTATGTGCTGAAGTTCAACAGCCGTGTCCGGGATGACTATTACGGTGTCAACCTCTATGACCTTGAGTTGGAGGCCGAGGAGTTGGAGTCCGAGGACGAGGACGACGAGGACGCAGAAGCCACTTATGACATGGATACCGCGCTGGAGAACATCACCGTGGATCGCGACCTGTGGCTCCAGCTGGGCGGCGACGGCGAGGCCTTCGCCAGCATAGCCACCACCAACTCCGCCTCCTCCTCCGCCTCTAACGGCGGCCTGACCGAGAACGTCTACAAGGGCAGGATGGCGGATGTCATTGACGAGTGGCTGTTCGGCGGCGACGCGCCGGAGGTCGGCTCCTACGAGATTTTGGAGGACACGGAGAACAACTGCTATTACCTGGTCTATGTGGACAGCTATCAGGAGCTGTACTACTGGCAGACCACCGCAAAGTCCGCCATCCAGAGCGAGCGCTACAGCGACTGGTACACCGAGGCCGCGGAGAACTATGAGGTCTCCACCACCGCCTTCCTCTCCACGCTGACGGTGATTTGACCCTTCCCAAACCGTAAGGTATAAAATCTCCCTCTCCACCCATACTGGGTGGGGAGGGATTTCTTTGTCACGCAAAACGGTCAACTGGAAGTGCGGGGTCAGCGGGGCGCTGGCCGGATTCTCCAACGGGTTCTTCGGCGCGGGGGGCGGCATGGTGCTGGTGCCCCTGCTGCTGGGGTGGGTCAGGCTGGAGGAGAAGAAGGCGTTTGCCACCTCTGTGGCGGTGATTCTGCCCATCTGCGCCGTGTCCTGCGCCGTGTACTGGTGGAAGGGGCTGCTGGATTTGGGCGCGGCGCTGCCCTTCCTCCTCAGCGGCGCGGTGGGCGGCTGGCTGGGGGGACGCTGGTATGGCCGGGTCAGCGGCAAGCTGCTGCGCCGGGCCTTTGCCCTGCTGACCATTTATGGGGGGATCCGATGCCTGTTTTAAATCTGCTGGCGGGGCTGGCCACCGGCGTGCTGTCCGCCTTCGGCATTGGCGGGGGGACGCTGCTGCTGCTCTACCTGACCTTTCTGGCCGGATTCTCCCAGCAGACCGCCCAGGGGGTCAATTTGCTGTACTTCCTGCCCACCGCCGGGGCCTCGCTGCCGCAGCACCTGAAGCGGGGAACCATCGACCGGAGCGCCGCCCTGACCGGGGGCCTCTGGGGCTGCGCCGCCGCCGTCGTCGGCGCGCTGCTGGCCTCGGTGATGGAGCCGGGATTTTTGCGCCAGTGCTTTGGTGTGTATTTGATTGCCACGGGATGCGTCACCTTGTTTGGGGGGAAGAAGGTGGAGTAGAGGGAAGAGATGCGCAAACGAGCATGGCTGGAACACCCGCAGATGCGCAGGCGTTCCAGCCATTGGTATGAAATCGTATTATATTATACAAACCTAAACATTGAACCTGATATTCCAGAAGTTGCATGTTGCCAGTGCATACGGATTACCCATTCTAGCCATTTTGTGTACTTTTGCCCACAATGCATAACCTTGATCTTTCGATAGCCCCACAATGAAATTATCAGTGATTGGGCGTGATTCATTCCAGACCGATTTATTCGTTGTCTTAAGTATAATCTGCCCTCCCAGCATCCCGATACTAAAAGGATAACCTATACTTTGATAGTATACCATCGCAAGTGTTGCAGCTAACTTTAAATCCTCAATGTCCCGCTGTGAAAGTGTATTATACAGTTCCCTGACTTCCGGCATACTATGGTTTTTCAATCTCGTCGGAAATAGATTAAACGCAAGCAACTCGCCCATATCTGACCAGCACTGAGCAGGCATTTCCAGCCTGTTATCTGCCAGAAAATCCCGCACATTCACGAGTTTGCTTCCCTGTGCCTCTGCAATATTGTACAGTCTTCTGGCCTCGCCCGTGTCTTTCGGCGTTGCGCTGCATACTCCGTGCTCGTACATCATACCATGAATAAATGCGGCATTGGGATCCTCTCCACGGGCTTCAAGTTCCTGAAATGCCACAAGTGCATTTGGTTTTGTACTATGCTTGATGTTTTTAGGTACTTTTTTTGAAAGATACAATACCCCAAACCAGGAATCCTCAATTTTAACTTTGTAATAGTCCTGAGTTCGAAGCTCGTAAACCGGATCCATATTCCCATCTTCTATCACACGATCCAACTTACACAACGCTCTTGCATATTTCATCAAAGACTCAGTCGGCTCACTCTGAAGGAACTCCTGTATCGTAGCGTAATATGGTTCGTCTTGTTTCTTTCTACCAAATAATCCCATTTTGTTATCTCCTCCGTTTTTTATTTTTAAGGCGTAGTCGCTGTGTTAATAATTATCAAGCATACTAATCCAACTCCACAGTTCAGCATTTTTAGCCGCATCCCGTGCTTCTTTTGCTGCCTTCAATGCTTCACTCTGCATCTCGGTCTGTTGCCTGAGCATATTCATTTGCTGCCATGCCAAGTCGAGTTGCCTCTGTTGAGCCATCTGTGCATCGCGCCTTTGTTGTTCAGCCAGCATATACATTTCCTGCTGATGCTTTTCCGTGTGATAAACGTTGATAGCCTCCGACAACGTTTGCGCCCGGCCATTAAACAAATAATTCATCAGCAGTTCCGGAATATGACCCCCTCTATAATCAGGAGCAATCACCTGCATGAGCAAAAGGTCATCCCGTTGCTTGGCCAATTCCTGTCCCTTCCCATTCAGGGACATCAGTTCATTAAACGTCTCTTCACTTTTGCGATTGACTTCCTCCAGTCTTGCGTCCTCTTCTGCCTTTTTTCTTCTCATCCTCTTCCTCACGCTTTGGCGCATCATCAAGCCATCTTTGATATTCCCGTTTTCTGCGTGAAGATAAAGCCGCCAGTCCTTTCGGCGGTTCCATTTGAGGCATAGTGAACTCTTTTCTTCTTTTTTGTAATTTCAAGGATTCCATCTGATTGGATAAACTTTGGGCTTTTTTGGGAAGTTCTTCAATTTCACGCTGAAGCCTGGTCAGTTCATAAAAATAAGCGATTAGTTCCGCTTTTGTCATTTCTCTGCCATTATATACAACAGATATTGTCTGAAATCCTACGCCAAATCCTTTCTCCTCTAACTTCTGCGCCTGTAATGTCCGATCCGGCATACTGGTAAATCCCCCTTTCCCGTATCGCATGCATCCAAAAAGTGTACATTTTGGACAGAGCCGCTTTGCATAGCACGTTCTAAAAAGCGGCAAAAATATATTCGAGAAACGGTTAATTTGCGGTTGACATTTGTAATAATCTACGATATAATTATTTTGTCAGTCAAAGGTAGACGATTCACAAAAATGTACACATTCCTGCAACTTTTCACACCTACTGCGCCCCGGTGCGCCCATAAACCGCCGCCCGATACCGGAAGGTAGACAGGGGCATCCCGCACTCCGCAGCCGCCGCCCGCCCGGTAATTTTACCAGCCTTCCACCGCTGATAGACGGAGGGGAAGTTCTCCGGCATCGGCCCCAGGCGGCCAATCCCCGCCCCCACTGAGAGGGGGGAAACCGCCGTTATCCATCGAAACGGCGGCGGGAACATCCGAAGCAAAGCAAAGTTAGCATATTTATGCCACAATTCACAAAAAGTTTACGCCGCAACCTGTATGATTTTCACCTCTGTTTTCGGAACTTTTGCCGGAGAAACGGAGGATTTTCTTTATTTTTCCACTCATTTTTCAATTTTTACAGGAATAATCCCTTCCACCTGCGGCAAGGATAAAAAACTTGCAATTTTGCAGAAAATCGTTATACTAAACATAAGTGGCATGATATGGGAGGCTTTCAAATGCTGCACACCACCATCCTTTTTCTGCCGAACCTCCGGCGCAGGGGTTGAACCGCCATGTTCGGATACCTGATTGCAGATAAGTCCCGGCTGGACGACGTGCAGACCGCCCGCTACCGGGAGTGCTACTGCGGCCTGTGCCGGGCGCTGAAACAGCGGCACGGCCAGGTCAGTCGCCTGTGTCTGACCTATGACATGACCTTTCTGGTGATGCTGCTGGACTCCCTTTATGAGCCGGAAATCGAAGCGGACAAAAACCGCTGCATGGTTCATCCGGCCCACCCTCAGCTTTGGCGAACCAGCCGCTGGACGGAGTACTGCGCCGACCTGAACGTGGTGCTGGCCTACTTCAACTGCCTAGACGACTGGGAGGATGACCGGGAGCTGTCCAAACTCACCTACGCCGGGGCGCTGCACAGCGCCTACTGCCGGGTGAAGGAGCAGCGGCCGGACAGCTGCGCGGCCATCGAGCAGGCGCTGTACCGCCTCTCCGGGCTGGAGGAGATTCACAGCCCAGATTTGGACGGGGCCAGCCGCTGCTTCGGCAGCCTGATGGGCAGCCTGTTCGCCGTGGGCGACCCCTTCTGGCACGAGACCCTGTACACGGTGGGGGACTATCTGGGCCGTTTCATCTATGTGATGGACGCCGTCCTGGACGAGGATGCCGACCGGCGCTTCGGACGCTACAATCCTGTGACGGCCTTCCGGGCCGAGTATGGCCACCTGGACGACGGGCAGACGCTGACGCTACTGATTGGCAGCTGCGTCTCCGCCTACGAAACGCTGCCCCTGGTGCAGGACAAGGATTTGCTGGACAATGTCCTCTATCACGGCGTATGGGCAAAGTGGGCGGCTGCAAAACAGAAAGAAACCAACGGGAAGGCCCGTCAGGAGGAATCACACGATGATCGATGATCCTTATAAGGTGCTTGGCGTCTCGCGGGACGCATCGCAGGAAGAGATCAAAAAGGCATACCGAAAGCTGGCCAAGCAGTATCACCCTGACCTGCATCCCAACGACCCGGAAGCGGCCAAGAAGATGAATGAGATCAACGCCGCCTATGACCAGATTCAAAACCCGGAGAAGTACCAGCAGGCCAATCCCTATTCCTCTGCCCGGCAGTCAAACCCCTATGGCAGCGCCTACGGGAACCCCTACGGCAGCTATGGCTACGCCCAGCGGGAGCAGCGCCAGCAGGGTACCTATGACACCAGCCGCGACAGCAGCGAGCTTCAGGCGGCGGCCCACTTCGTCCAGGCGGGCGAGTATGAGGACGCGGTCAACGTGCTGAACCGGGTGCCTTCGTCGGAGCGGAACGCCCGGTGGTATTACCTCAGCGGCCTGGCCCATGCCGGTATGGGCAACAAAATCCTCGGCCTGCAGCATATGCAGACCGCTGTGGAGATGGACCCCGGAAACGCCGAGTATCAGCAGGCGCTGCAACATATGCAGCGCAGCGGCGCCTTCTATCAGCAGAGCGGCGGCACCAACTTCCATTACTGCGCCAGCGGCGGGCCGTACAGCTTCTGTATGTACCTTTGCCTGATTCAGGCGGTTTGCTCCTGCTGCTGCGGCGGCAGTGGGTATGGATACGGCTCCTATGGGGGATTCTATAAGCCCTGAACCTGCCGGTCAAAAAAAGTCGAAAAACCTCCCGCCGCCCCCTTGACAGGGGGGGCGGCATACTGTTATACTAACTGTATGAACTGTTCTAGGAGTGTTAGCACAGTTCACACAAACCAAACATAGGGCAGAAAGGAAGCGATGGCGTGTTACCACTGGAGTTAGACTACAAGAGCCGCATCCCGGTCAGTGAGCAGCTGGTGGCGGGCGTTGTGCGTCTGGTGGCCTGTGGCGTCCTGTCGCCGGGTGAGCAGCTCCCGTCCGTCCGCAACATGGCGCAGCAGCTGGGCATCAACCCCAACACGGTGCAAAAGGCTTACCGGGCGCTGGAGCAGGTGGGGGCTATCTACAGCCTGCCGGGGAAGGGCTCCTTCGTCAGCGAGGGGGACGAGGCCAGAGAGCTGCAAAAGCGGCAGGCTCTGGACGCGCTGGACGGCGCGCTGCGTGCCGCGCTGGACGCCGGCGTAACCCTGGAGGATCTGGACGCGCATTGCCGCGGCTGGCTGCAAAAGATGGGAGGTTTACTGGTATGATTATGGTGGAATCCTTCACCAAGAAATTTGGTGCCCTGCACGCGCTGGACCGCATCCACCTTCAGGTGGCGGAAGGCTCCATCTTTGGGCTCATCGGCTCCAACGGCGCGGGGAAGTCTACCCTGCTGCGGGCCATCAGCGGCGTCTATAAGCCGGATGGCGGCGCTATCCTGGTGGACGGCGAGAGCCCTTACGAGAACGCGGAGGTGAAGCAGCGCATTTGCTTCGTTTCTGACTACCCCTACTATTCCAGCCAGGACACCCTGGAGCGCCTGGCCCGGTTTTACCGGCGCTTTTACCGGAACTGGAATGAGGCGGAGTTTCAGCGTCTGACCGAGCTGTTCCCCCTGGAGCGGAAGCAGCGTATTCAGAGTATGTCCAAGGGGATGCAGCGGCAGGCGGCGCTGATTTGCGCCCTGTCCACCTGCCCGGACTACCTGCTGCTGGACGAGGTGTTCGACGGGCTGGACCCGGTGATGCGCCAGCTGCTGAAGCGGGTCATCTCCGACCATGTGGCGGAGCGGAACATGACGGTGCTGATTGCCTCCCACAACCTGCGGGAGTTGGAGGACTTCTGCGACCATGTGGGCCTGCTGCACAAGGGCGGCGTCCTCATCGAGGAGGAACTGGAATCCCTGCGTCTGGGCATCCAGAAGGTGCAGGCGGTGTTCCAGCCGCCCCTGGAAGACGAGGCGCTGAACGACCTGCGGCAGACGCTGGACATCGTCAAGCTAGAGCGTCATGGCTCCCTGATTTCCTTCGTGGCCCGCAGCAGCGAGCAGCGGGTGACGGAGCGTCTGGAGCAGCTGCACCCCGTGTTCTGCGAGAGCCTGCCCCTGTCCCTTGAGGAAGTATTTATCAGTGAAATGGAGGCCGCCGGTTATGATATTGACAAAATCTTATCCTAAGCAGCGCAGCGCCATCGGTACAGCCTTTTGCTGGCACTGGAGGAAGAATCGCCTGCTCCTGGTCCTGTACACGCTGCTGCTGATGATGGCGCTGCCCGGGTGCTTTCTCCTGAACCTGCTGTACAATATGGACTTCTATCTCCAGTCCAACGCTGACACGGAGACGATTTTCGCGGTGAAGGAGGTCTATCTGGCCCAGGACATGACGGAGTGCCTGAACAGCAGCTTCGTCTGGCTGGTCATTCCTATTGCGGCGGTCTTTGCCTTCCTGCTGGCCCATTCCAGCTTCTCCTACCTGCACTCCCGCCGGGCCACCGACCTGTACGCCGCCCTGCCCATCCGCAGGATGCCTATGCTGCTGGGGGGGGGGCATCCTGGCCAACCTGCTCCAGCTGTTCCTGCCGCTGGCGGCGGCTATGGCGCTGGTGGAGGCCATCGGCCGGGGCTATGGCGACCTGGTGTACCCCTTCTCCGGCGTTGTGGTGTGGGAGGCTTTTGGGCTGATGGCGCTGGGGCTGACCGCCTCCTACCTGCTGTTCCTGTTCGTCATTGTTATCAGCGGCACACTGCTGGACGCGGTGTTCTCCTTCGCGGTGCTGTCCGTCAGCTGGCCGCTGCTGTGGCTGTTTACCGACATCATCTGTGAACAGACGCTGCCCGGCTACGTCACCGATTTGAACACGCTGCTCTGCTTCGCCCTGGTGCCGGTCATCGGCACGATGCTGCCATTCTTTGACTTTACCAGCGCCTACTGCTTCCCCAACGGCTTCACCGCTACCGCCGCCCCTGCGGTGGACACCTCCGCCCTGCCCTATACTCCCGGCCTGTGCTGGCTGGCGTGGTGGCTGTTCTTTGTCGTGGTGCTGCTGGCGGCGCTGGCGGTGGTGTTCCGGGTCAGGAAGAGCGAGTGCGCCGAGAGCACCCATACCTTCCCCCTTCCCAGAGGGTTCTTCCGCATGATTTGCTCCGCCGTAGGCGGGCTGGCCCTGGCGTATCTGTGCAGCGCCATCCTGCCCAGCAACGAGGTGTTCCTGGTGGCAGGTCTGCTGGGCACCTTCCTGGCCCACCTGTTCTCCCAGGCCATCTGGGGCAGAGGGCTGCGGGGCTTTGTAAAAACCCTGCCCGCCTACCTGCTGCTGGTGGTCATCATGGGCACCGCAGGCTGGATGGTGGTGAACGACGTACCCGGCTATGTCACCTATCTGCCCGATGCGGACGAGGTGGCATCGGTGGAGATCAGCGGTGACGCCCTCTCCTCCGGGCAGAACTCCCTGGCCTACTACCTCAGCGACTGCGACAACTATATCTCGGCCGTTGTAAACGATGGGGAGTCGGAGTCCTACTGCTATATTTCCCCCACCCTCCGGTCTGCGGAGAGCATCGCCGCAGCCCAGGCGGTTCACAGCGCCATCCTGGAGGGGCTGAGCGGGCCATACCTGCCCTTCTCCGAGGAGGAGAGCGACAACCTGTATCTGGTCATCTCCTACACGCTGAAGGATGGCTCTGTTGTGGAGCGGGACTATTGGGATGTCTCCGCGTCGGATATGCTGACCGCGCTGGCGGGCAATTTGCTGAATCTGGAGGAGTATCAGCAGGCCTCCCTGCTGAACGAGTATGAGGCCAGCGACATCACCAGCATCGACTATTGCAGATATATGGTCGATTACGATTTCGACGAGGAGGCCGACTGGACCTCGGAGGATGAGTATCACTACGATGTGGCTCTGACCGCGGAGCAGCAGGAGCTGCTGTGGAGCACCTTCCTGGCGGAACTGAACAGCGAGGACTTCAGCTACAGCCCCCTGGACGAATCCAGTGACCTGGACGGGGACGGCTACGAGGAGGAGTGCTATATCAACATGGCCGACATCCAGCGGGAGGACTTCGCCCCGGAACTGCTGAACCTGCTGGAGCAGGAGATGGGCGAGGCCGCCGATTTGGTGACCTCCGTCAACGGCAGAAGCTACTGGGTGCCGACCTGCTGCACGAAGACCCGCCAGCTGCTGCAGGAGTACGCCAGCAGCGCTGACGCGGAAGCGGAAACGGAAACCGACTGACCAAGTTCAGAACACGCCTCGGCCGCAGGGCCGGGGCGTGTTTTTTGGGCGGGTTTGCCCGGTTCCCTTGCGCTGCCGCCGATTTTGGGGTATCCTATAGGGGAAGTGACCATACAACAAGGAGGCTATCCCATGAACATTGGCATTGTCACCGGCGCGTCCAGCGGCCTGGGGCGGACATTCGTCCGCCAACTCAGCGGGCAGGAGGCGCTGGATGAGATTTGGGTCATCGCCCGCCGGGAGGAACGGCTGCACGCGCTGGAGGCCCAGGTGGAGACGCCGCTGCGCTGCATCCCCCTGGATTTGACGGAGCGGACGTCCTTCCAGGCGCTGGAGACGCTACTGAAGGCGGAGCAGCCCGATGTGCGCGTCCTTATCAACGCGGCGGGCTTCGGCAAAATCGGGGCCTGGAAGGATATTTCCATGGCCGACTGCGACGGCATGATCGACCTGAATTGCCGGGCCGCCGTGGACATGACCCAGCTCGTCCTGCCCTATATGGGCAAGGGGAGCCGGGTGCTGGAAATTTGCTCCACCGCAGCCTTCCAGCCCTTCCCCTACCTGGGGGTGTACGCCGCCTCCAAAGCCTTCCTTTACCGCTACAGCCGGGCCCTGCGGGCGGAGCTGCGGGGGACGGGGGTCAGCGTGACGGCGGTGTGCCCCTACTGGGTGAAGGATACGGAGTTCATCTCCAAGGCGCAAAAGACCCAAAACAGCGGCTATATCCGCCACTTCCCCCTGGCCTCCAGCGAGGAGAACGTGGTGCGCCACGCGCTGGCCGACGCAAAGCTGGGGCTTGCGGTGTCCACGCCGGGGCCGGTCTGCACCGTTCACCGGGTAGCGGCGAAGTTCCTGCCCAGTGAGCTGATGATGGGCGTCTGGGCGTTGCTCAGAAGAATATAAAACAAGGCCGACGGTGCAAGCCGTCGGCCTTGTCCTGCATGATAGCAATCATCAAAATAACCAGGGAACCTCTTTTTATCCGGGAGAGAGGAGGCGTATCATTTTAACACATACATCTGCGGCAAGAATCCCGCCATCCACAAAACCAGGCAGGCCAGAAAACGAGCCGGAAAAGGGGTGGACAAACAGGCGGGAAAGATGGTACAATGCAAAGCGATAGGATGTGAGACTATGCGCGTTATGGCAATCGACTATGGGGACGCCCATACCGGCGTGGCCATCTCTGACCCCTTTGGTATGCTGGCGGGCTGGACGACTACCATTGACTCCTGGCGGCAGGAGGTGGTGCTGGCCCGGCTCCTGGACATCATCCGGGAGCATGAGGTGGACGAGTTGGTGCTTGGCCTGCCCAAAAATATGAACGACACCAGCGGCCCCCGGGTGGAAAAGAGCCGTCAGCTGGCCGTCCTGCTGGAGGAGGCCACCGGCATGGAGGTACATCTGTGGGATGAGCGGCTGACCACGGTGGACGCCCACCGTATCCTGTCCGAAAACGGGCGGCGGGGCAGGCAGCGGAAGGAGAAGGTGGACGCGGTGGCCGCCTCCCTGATTCTGGAAGGGTACCTGGGCTATCGCCGCACGCAAAACAGTTAAAAGGAGAGGGAAACGCAATGCTGTTTGATACAGATGACAACTATGTGGTGCTGGAGCTGGAGGATGAGGCCGGGAACCGCGTCCGCTATGAGATGCTGGATTTGGTGGAGTATAATGGGGAGGCTTTTGGCATCTTCCTCCCGGCGGAGGATCACGGGGGCGAGGTGGCCATCCTGCGGCTGGCCGGCGAGGACGCCCAGAAGGCAGAGGGCTACGTTCCGGTGAACGATGAGGAGCTGGAGCAAGCCGTCTTTGACATCTTCCAAATCAAGAACATGGACGCCTTTGACTTTGGCGGCAACACCTTTGCGCAGAACGATTTGTTTGAATGAGTTCTCATTCAAACGACTGCCCCAGGAACAGGAAAACGGCCCGCTGCACAGCGGGCCGTTTTCCATGAGCGAATGCTCACACTTTACGCACGGGTGACTTTCCCGGAACGGAGGCATCTGGAGCAGACATATACGTGAGTGGGAGTGCCCCCCACGATAGCCTTGACGCGCTTCACGTTGGGCTTCCAGGTGCGGTTGGAGCGACGATGGGAGTGAGAAACCTGAATCCCAAAGGTGACGCCTTTCCCACAAAAATCGCACTTTGCCATTTTGCTGACCTCCTTCACATGTATGATCACTGCTTACGCAAGCGATAAATCTTATGAAACAGCATTGATTATAATACCAGATGGAACGCATAAAATCAACCCCTTTCCCGGAATTTTTTCAAAATTTTTGAGACCGGCCCCGGGTGAATCCCCCGTTCTGGTGGTTGCAAAACGCGGGGAAAGGCGTTATACTATATGCAATAAGAAATACGCTGTCATATGTAGGAGGCCGCGTCCAAAGGGACGCAAAGCATCGGCCGCTGCATGGAGGGTAGATTATGACCAAGCAATACACATACCCGCTATACCGCCTGGCGGATGAGTTCCAGCTGGAGGTGCTGCACCGCGGGTCGGGCTACGAGAAGCAGAAGGTGCGCTCCGTCAGCGTCAACCGCCCCGGCCTCTCCCTGGTCGGGTTCTATGATTACTTTGACGATAACCGCATCCAGCTGATGGGGAACATGGAGTACACCTACCTGGCGCTGATGTCCCGCAAGGAGCGGCTGAAATGCTTTGAAGATTTGCTGTCC